>CAMCFD010000066.1 GCA_945874115.1 Rickettsia typhi
GCGAAGCGAACCACGACATCTTGGCCTGAAGAAATGCCTCCCAAAACGCCACCAGAATGGTTTGAAGAGAATTCGATTCTGTCATTATTATTCCACATTTCATCAGAAAGTTCTGATCCTCTTTTGCTTGCGGCTTCAAGCCCCACGCCAATTTCAACCGATTTCACGGCGTTAATTCCCATCATGGCTGAAGCAAGTCTTGCATCAAGTTTGTCATAAATTGGCTCGCCCAAACCAACAGGAACATTGCGCGCGACTACTTCGATCACGGCGCCGACAGAATCACCTTTTTTGCGAATTTCGGTTAAATAATCGGCAAATTCAAGCGCAGCTTTTTTGTCAGGACAGAAAAAGTCATTCTTATTAATCTCGCTAAAATCAAGGTTTGCGCGGTCAATTTTCTTTTCGCCAATTTGCGTTAAATAGCCAAAAATCTCGATATTTTCTTTCGCAATAATTTTTCGCGCAATTGCTCCCGCCGCGACTCTCATCGCAGTTTCGCGCGCCGAAGATCTTCCGCCGCCGCGATAATCGCGAATTCCATATTTTTGAAAATAAGTATAATCGGCGTGAGAAGGACGAAACTTGTCTTTAATTTCAGAATAATCTTGGCTTTTTTGGTCTTCGTTAAAAATTAACATCGCGATTGGCGTGCCCGTGGTTTTTCCTTCAAATACGCCAGAAAAAATTTCGACTTTGTCGCCTTCTTGTCGCTGTGTCGTAAATTTCGATTGTCCGGGTTTGCGTTTATCAAGATGTTGTTGAATGTCATCTTCACACAAATCGATTAATGACGGACAGCCATCAACCACACAGCCAATTGCTTTTCCATGACTTTCACCAAAAGTTGTAAAACTAAATTTTCGCCCAAATTTATTGCTCATAAATTATTCTTTATTGTTTAAAATTAGAACCGGATTTTTTGAAAAAATCAAATGATCGCCACTTTCGTCAATTTGAAGCTCGCCAGACGTTATGTTTCCAATGTCGCCAACCGCGAAAACATCGAACAAAGTCACTTCTTCGTTATTTTTATGAGCCGCTCTTTTTGCTTCAATTTCATAAATTTGCGTGTCGTTATATTGAAAGCGAATTTTGGGGTTAATCATGATTTTTTCACTCTCGAAATTTTGCGGATTTTTTTTATAATCAGCAACCAACTTAAACTTTTTATTGCTTTTGTTCAGTGCGTAAAAAACATAAGTTAAAACTCCGAAAACTATAAAAAAATATGAAGTAATCGTCAAAATTTTTTTAATTTTGAGGTGCAAGTCAATTCTTTTTAATATGTTTAGAGTTTGTAAATCCATTATCTTTCTTCGGTTAAAATTATTGAAAAAGAATCGACGCATTCTACAACTCCAACCTTATCAAGCTCTAATGTGCATTTTGAAACTTTTTCGTTTTGCATAATTAATTGCAAAATTTCTTGCGCCAAGCCTTCAATTAATTGAAATTTTTTACTTGCTACTAAAGCTTTAATCTGTTTAATTATAACATCGTAATCGATTGTATCTTTTATGTCATTGCTAAATTTTGCTTTGTCAAAATCGGTGTGAATCTGGGCGTTTATGATAATTTCGCGATCAAAATTTTGCTCGAAATCATAAATTCCAATTATTGTTTTAAGCCTAAGATTTTTGATTTTAATAATCATACACAAAATGGAAAATAAAATTATTTCAATAAAAAAATATCAAAAAAATAAAAAAAAGGAGCTAAAAATGTTGCTATTAATTATTTTATTTTCGCTAATATCTGCAATTTTAGTGTGGAATTTTTATGTTGAAAAGAAATCCCATCTCGACATAGAAATTCCGCAATCGCAAAACATATTTTATAACAATCAAAAACCAATTGCAAGCACAACTGCTCAAATTTCTTCAGAATTCGAGCAAAGTGATTCAAGGCCGATTTTGCTATATCTCTACACAAGTTGGTGTGGTGTTTGCAAGAAAAATTTTGCCACAATTAACGAAGTTGCGCGCGAATTTCAAAACACCGAATTGAAGGTTGTTTCTATCGCAATTGATCGCGATATGACTGAAGAAAAATTGGCGCAATATTTAAATTCTTTGGGCAATTTTTATTTTGAACCGAGATTTTTGGCTTATAAAGAAGGTTTCGTCGAATTTTTAGCGCAAAAAGATATTAATTATCGCGGCGTTATTCCGTTTACGGCTTTAATTTCGCGCGATGGAAAAGTTGTGATGAAATATAACGGCGTAAAAAAATTGCATTATTTAAGATCGAAAATTATTCAAGAAATGTATAAATAAAAGTAGGAATTGGGTTTCGCTGCTAAAGATTCCCGCCTTCGCGGGAATGACAAGATGCGTTTTGATCGTAAACACCCAGACAATGTCATCCTCGCGAAGGCGGGAATCTAAAAAGCCACGCAGACCCGATTCTCATTTTGAATGAAATAACAACAATACAAAAATCCGAAAAAATAATTCCCAAACTAAAACAATTCTGAAGTTGTTTTTATAACTTTTTTAGATGCGAAATCCATCAAAAGCGAGCTAACATAAATTCGGCCATTTGACTTTTTTACGCCGTTTAACATATAGCCGTCAGTCACGCCGGCGCAGGCGAAAATCACATTTCCTTTTGCCATGTCGAACTCACGATATTTTTTATTCAAGTCTTTAATTCCCATTTTTTTGGCACGCTCAATTTGTTTTTTATTGTCGTGAAAAATTAAGCGACCCATCATTTGTCCGCCAAAAACTTTAAGCGCCGATGCCGCCAAAACGCCTTCTGGTGCACCACCCGTGCCCATATAAATATCGACTCTCGTATCAGCAGAAGAGCACGCAATCACGCCAGCAACGTCTCCGTCGCCAATCAAGCGAACTCGGCCTCCGGCTTCGCGCACTTTCGCAATTAATTCTTCGTGGCGATCGCGCTTTAAAATCATTGTCGTAAGGTCGCTAATGTCGCATTTTTTGGCCTTCGCGAGGTTTTTTAAGTTAGTTTTAACCGAATTGTCAAGGTCGACAATGCCTTCGGGCAGGCCGGCTCCAACTGCAATTTTTTCCATATAAACATCAGGCGCATGAAGAAATCCGCCATCATTGGTGAAGGCAATCACCGCAAGCGAGCTTTCTGCCGCTTCGGCGCAAATCGTGGTTCCTTCAAGTGGGTCAAGTGCAATGTCAACTTTGGGTGCATTTTTCTTAATGCCAACTTTTTCACCAATATAAAGCATCGGCGCTTCGTCGCGTTCGCCTTCGCCAATAACAATCGTGCCGTCAATGCTCATTTTGTTAAGATTGTCGCGCATAGATTCAACCGCCGCCGCGTCAGCCGCCATATTGTCTCCCTTGCCAATCCAGTCATAACAAGCGATTGCCGCTTTTTCAACGACCGAAATAATATCAGAAGAAAGGTGCGAAATTGATTCTTTTGTCATTTTTATTTGTGTTTTTTGGTTTTGAACTAGAAAACTCTGCATTGTCGGCAAAAGCCGTCATCGCGATATTTTCACAGATTTGAAGACAATAATCAAGAAAAAAGTGGAAATTTATGGAAATGGTATAAATAATAGACACAAAAAAACCGCTCAAAATCAGATTTTGAGCGGTTTTTTAAAATATTCTAAAACAAAGCTAATTAGCTTGAAAGTTTTTGTTCTTTAAAATCAACATGTTTTCTGACAACTGGGTCATATTTTGAAAACACCATTTTTTCTTGTTTTTGTTTAGGATTGCGACGTGCAAGATAGAAAAATCCAGTGTCTGCAGTGCTCACCATTTTAAACAAAACCGAGCTTCTTTTAGATTTTGATGCTTTTGGTTTTCCAGCCATATTCGTATAAATTAAAATTTAAGGTAATTATTCTTGAATAATTACCGGGGTTCCCCACAATGTGGGGCGGCGTTAATACGCCGAACAATGGTGAGTCTAATCTCATACTCGTTGTTATGGGATGTCTACCAAATATTAATATAAGTCGCAATTGTAAATGAAAAAAAATATTTTTCAAGTGTTTTTTTAAAAACAATCAAAATTGCGACAATTTGAGTAAAAAATTTGCAAAAATCGGCAAGATTATGATTTTACTTCGTTCAGCTTCTTTTCGCCTTTAAAGCCAGCGGCAACGCCAGTTCTCGACACTCCTTCAAGGCCGATAACTGAGAGTTTTTCTAACACTTCGTCGATTGTTTCTGAGGTTCCGATTATTTCAAAAACGATTGAGTTTCCTGAAATATCGACGATGTGAGTGCGATATTTGTCGGCGATTTTGATGGCTTCGTCGCGTTTTTCTTCGTCGCCAATTATTTTCACTAAAGCCAGTTCGCGCTCGATATAGCCTTGTTCTTTGGTCAATTCGACTGCGCGATAAACGGGCACAATTTTGTTTAATAATTTACAGATTAAATCAATTGTTTTGCTGGTTCCAAAGGTTGTGATTGTAATGCGCGAAAGCTTTTTGTCTTTTGAAATTGGCGCAACATTTAGTGATTCAATGTTATAGCCGCGCGCTGAAAAAAGCTCGACTATGCGGGCAAGGGCGCCGAATTCATTGTCGACTAAAATTGCGATTACGTGTTTTTTTATTGCGTCTGTCATAAATTTATCAAAATTGAGTCACGAAAGCTTAAAAGAAAGCCTTCGCGAGTCTTGTTTTATACGGCATTCATATCTTTTTGTACATATTGACTCGCTTGCTTTCCAAGTAAAATTTCGTTGTGAGCCGCGCCGGCAGGAATCATTGGGAAAACATTTTCGGCCTTGTCGATTAAGCAATCAAACAAAACTGGGCCGTTATGCGCAATCATTTCGTCAATTTTTGCATCTAATTCACTAGGATTTTCGCAGCGCATTCCTTTAATACCAAAGCTTTCCGCCAATTTTACGAAATCTGGCAAAGAGTGAGAATAAGATTGACTTTCGCGTTTTTCATAGATTAATTCTTGCCATTGACGCACCATTCCCATGTAGAGATTGTTCAAAATGAAGATTTTTACCGGCAAATTATATTGTTTTATGGTCGATAATTCTTGCATATTCATCAAGAAAGACGCGTCTCCACTGACGCAAATTGTCAAGATTTTGGGGTTGGCAATTTGTGCGCCAATCGCCGCCGGAACACCGTAACCCATGGTTCCAAGCCCGCCCGATGTCAACCATTTTTTCGGTTTATCGAAATTGATATATTGCGCCGCCCACATTTGATGTTGACCAACGTCGGTTGAAACGAATGGTTCGAACTTCTTGACCTTGTCATTTAGGCGCTCCATCGCATATTCTGGCTTAATTTTTTCGTCACTTTTTTCATATGATAAAGAGTCGATATCTTGCCATTTTTTGATTTGTGTCCACCAATCTTTTATTTCATTTTTGCGATTTTTTAGGCCTTTATTTTTCCATTCTTGAATCAACATTGCCATGATTTCAGCAGCATCGCCAACGAGCGCGACATCAACAGGAATTATTTTGTCGATTGAGGCATCGTCAATGTCGATGTGGATTTTTTTCGAGTTTGGCGAAAAGGCGTTAACACGGCCAGTCACACGGTCGTCGAAGCGCGCGCCGATGTTGATTAATAAGTCGCAATCATGCATCGCCATGTTGGCTTCATATGTTCCGTGCATTCCGAGCATTCCTACAAAATGTGGGTTTGAAGACGGAAAGCCGCCAAGTCCCATCAATGTGTTGGTGATTGGATAACCAGTTGATTCAACCAATTCAAGCAATAAATCGCTGGCTTTTTCGCCCGAATTTATGATTCCGCCACCGGTATAAAAAATCGGTCTTTTGGCGTTTTGTAATAATTCGACCGCTTCAGAAACGCGCAAATGGCTGATTTGTTGGCGATAAGGCTTAGTTTGAATCGATTTTCTGTTAATTTCGATTTTGCCGTGATATTCAGTTTTGTTGTTTTGAACATCTTTTGGAATGTCAATCAAAACTGGCCCGGGGCGACCAGAGCGCGCAATATGAAAGGCTTCGTGGATAATGTATGGCAAATCTTCAACTCTTTTTACTAAATAATTATGCTTGGTGCAAGAGCGTGTTAAGCCAGTAATGTCGGCCTCTTGAAAGCCATCGGTTCCGATTAATGATGTGGCAACTTGGCCCGAAAAGCAAACAAGTGGAATTGAGTCAAGATAAGCATCTGTAAGGCCGGTGATTGCGTTCGTAGCGCCCGGACCCGAAGTAACGGTGATAACACCAACTTTGCCAGTTGAGCGCGCATAGCCTTCTGCGGCGTGTGCGGCGGCTTGTTCGTGGCGCGTTAAAATGTGGGTGATTTTATTTTGGACGAAAAGTGCGTCATAAAAAGGCAAAATTGCGCCGCCCGGATAGCCAAAAATAGTGTCAACGCCTTCATTTTCAAGGGCTTTGATGATAATTTCGGCACCGCTAAATTTTTTTTCTGTGTTTTGTAATTTTTCGCTCGTCATTTTGAAGAAAATACTCTTGATGGTAAATGCCATTTGCTGCTAATAATTAGAAATTTATGTCTCGTGATTTTGTTCTAAATGCCTAATTATTAGTTGTAAATGGTATAATCTCAAGCCATTATAGCATATTGCAAAGTTTTTATCAAGAAAAAATTTGCTTTTTTTGTATTTTTAGTTAAAATTGCTAAAATATGGCTGTTTTTATCAATGAAATTTAAATAAAATGACAGAATTTAAGATAATTGAAGTGGGGATTGAGAAAATAATGAAAGATATTCCTCATAGATATCCGTTTTTATTGGTTGATAAGGCTCAAGTTATCGAGCCTTTCAAGAAGGGAATTGGCTATAAAAACGTCACTTTTAACGAACCTCATTTTATGGGACATTTCCCGGGTCATCCGATTATGCCCGGAGTTATGATTATTGAGGCCATGGCGCAAACTGCGGCGATTATGGTTGCGAATTCGTCTGATGAAAAAAGAGATGATTGTGTGATTTATTTTATGACAATTGATGCGGTGAAGTTTAGAAAGCCGGTGATCCCGGGTGATGTTTTAGAGCTTCATATTGAAACTATTCAAAATCGCGGTAGTGTTTGGAAATTTTCGGGAAATGGCGTCGTTAATGGCCAGAAAGTTGCAGAAGCACAGTTCTCGGCAATGTTTGTTGACAAGAATAAAGAAGGAAAATAAATGACAAAAATTCATAATACAGCGATTATTTCTGCGAAGGCAAAAATTGCGCAAAATGTTGAGGTTGGTCCATATTGTATTATCGGCGACAATGTTGAAATTGGCGAAGGTTGTGTGTTGAAATCGAATGTTGTGATTGAAAGAAATACAAAAATCGGTAAAAATAACACGATTTTTCCTTTTGCTGTTATTGGCGTCGATCCGCAAGATTTAAAGTTTCAGGGCGAAGAATCGCAAATTATAATTGGCGACAATAATAAAATTCGCGAACATGTCACAATCCATCTGGGCACTAAAGACGGCGCGATGGTGACTAAAATCGGCAATAATTGTTTGTTGATGGTTGGCGTTCATATTGCTCACGATTGTGTCGTTGGCGACAATGTTATTTTGGCGAATAATGCAACGCTAGCTGGGCATGTCGAAGTGTCGAATCACGTTGTGATTGGCGGCTTGTCTGCGGTTCATCAATTTGTAAGAATTGGCGAAGGCGCAATGATTGGCGGAATGTCGGGCGTTGAAAGTGACGTAATTCCTTTTGCGACCGTGATGGGCGAGCGCGCTTCTCTTGCGGGTTTGAACCTTGTTGGAATGAAAAGAAGAAATATTAGTCGCGACGAAATTCATAATATGCGCGGCTTTTTCAAGGAAGTTTTTGATAATTCCGATGATGCATTTTTGGTTAGAGTTCAAAAGGCTGCGACGCAATTCGATTGTGATATTGTCAAAAGTGTTGCTGATTTTGTTAACGCGCAAAGCTCGCGTCAATTTTGTCAAAGAAAAAAAATAGGCAATTAGCCATTAACGGCCAATTCAGGGGATAATTGTTAGCGATCTCGCAAAGCGGCGTGTATCGCGGCTCAATGGTTTGTTATGCGAAGATCGTCAATGTCGCAAAAGATTAT
>CAMCFD010000067.1 GCA_945874115.1 Rickettsia typhi
TTTTTCATCAATTGCAAAAGAGTGGAAAATAATCCCAAGCGAAAGCAAAATTGAATTTAGCGCTTATCGTTTTGGAGCAAAAGTTGACGGCAAATTCACCAACTTCTCCGGAAAAATTATTTTTGATAAAGATAATTTAGAAAAAAGCAGTGCTGACATTAATGTTGATACTTCATCGATTAACGTTTCGTTTCCTTATGCGACCCCGATTTTAAAAACCCAAAAATGGTTCGATGCTGAAAATTTTCCGACCGCAAAATTTATGGCTAAAAAATTCACTAAAGTTTCTGACCGCGTGTTTAAAGCTGAAGGAGAGTTAACGATAAAAAATATCACGCGCCCAGTTGTGATTCAGTTTGTTTTGGAGCAATTCTCAGCGGATGAACAAGCTAAAGCTGTCGCATCGCTAATGTTGAGTCGTGCAGACTTTAATATTGGCACAAACGATTCGCAAGCTGAAGGTATAAAAAATGATGTGGATGTTAATTTTGTTGTGAGCGCGAGTGTGAGGTAATATTACTTCCTAAGGCACCCTTACTTACTCTCATGTAAACTTGTAGGCAATAAAAATCTTAAAATTTACATGAACTTAAAGGCAGGATTGTAAAATCAGTCTTGAATCTGGTAGAAAAATTCCCAAAAAAAATCTTGAAAAAATTTGGCGCAGATTTTATATGCGCCAAAAATCTTTATTGACAAGCTAAGCATTCTTCATATTTACTTTCGCCAGTTGAAACCGCTGATGCTTCATCTTTTTTAGGCGTAAACATTGCTTCATTTTCAAGTTTGTGCGACACTTTATCGGCACGCTGAACCGAAGTTGAGCGGCAATAATAAAGGCTTTTTACGCCTTTTTGCCAAGCTCTAAAATGAATTTCGTGAAGATATTTTTTTGAAACATCACCTGGTAAAAAAACGTTGAGACTTTGTGCTTGACAAATATATTCTTGACGTTCTGCTGATAAATCAATTACCCATCTTTGGTCAATTTCTTGCGCAGTTTTAAACACCAATTTTTCATGATCATCTAAAAAGTCAAGATGTTGAACCGAGCCTTCATTCGTAGTAATCGAAGACCAAATATCGTCACTATTTCTGCCTTTTTGTTCAAGCAATTTCACGAGGTTCTTGTTGCGAACGTTGAACGAACCAGTCAAAGTTTTTTGCGTGAAGCTGTTGGCTGCAAAAGGTTCGATCCCCGGAGATGAATTTCCGGCAATAATTGAAATTGACGCGGTTGGAGCAATCGCCAATTTGTTCGAAAATCTTTCCATAATTCCGGCATCTTGAGCGTCAAGGCAGGCGCCTCGTTCGTGAGCAAGTTTAACTGAAGCTTCGTCAGCTTGTTTTTTAATTTGCTGGAAGATTTTCTTGTTCCAAACTTTCGCCATTGCTGATTCCATCGGCACATTTTTGCTTTGCAAGAATGAGTGAAAGCCCATAACTCCAAGCCCCACACTTCTTTCTCTTTGCGCCGAATAAATGGCTTTTTTCATTTCTGGCGGAGCTTTTTTGATGAAATCTTCCAAGACATTATCAAGAAAACGCATGACGTCTTCGATAATTTGAGGATTATCTTTCCACTCGTCATAATATTCAATATTGAGCGAAGATAGGCAACACACCGCAGTTCGGTCATTTCCTAAATGATCAATTCCGGTTGGTAAAGTTATTTCGCTGCATAAATTTGAAGTTTTAACGAGCAAATTTAATTTTTTGTGATGTTTTGGAATCGATTTATTGACGTGATCGATGAACAAAACATAAGGCTCGCCGGTTTCAACGCGAGTTGTTAAAATTTTGATCCACAAAGCTCGAGCTTTGACGGTTTCTACGGTTTTTTTGGTGTAGGGACTTTTTAACTCAAAGTCGCCGTCTTTTTCTACCGCTTTCATGAACTCGTCGGTAATAACAACGCCGTGGTGCAAGTTTAATGAGCGACGGTTTGGATCTCCGCCATTTGGCCTTCTGACGTCAATAAATTCTTCAATTTCTGGATGATCGACCGGCAAATAAACCGCGGCACTTCCGCGACGCAAACTTCCTTGTGAAATTGCTAGCGTTTGCGAATCCATAACTTTAATGAATGGCACAATTCCTGAGGTTTTCCCGTTTCCTTTAACGGTTTCTCCAATCGAGCGCAAATTTCCCCAATAACTTCCAATTCCACCGCCATTTGAAGCGAGCCAGACGTTTTCATTCCACAAATTAACAATTCCGTGCAAAGAATCGCTAACCTCGTTTAAAAAGCACGAAATTGGCAATCCGCGTTTTGTTCCGCCATTGCTTAAAACTGGAGTCGCCGGCATGAACCATAAATTCGAAATATAGCCATAAATTCTTTGCGCATGCTCTTGATCGTCAGCATAATAAGAAGCAACGCGAGCAAATAAATTTTGATATGATTCATCGGGCATTAAATAACGATCTTTCAAAACAGCTTTGCCGAAATTACTTAATCTATCATCTTTTGAATTGTCGAGTTTAATATCGAATTCAACTTCGCGAAGATAGTCGATTTCAGCCACGGTGTCATTTTTTTTCACTAGTGGATTTTTTTTAGTCACAGTTTTCTTTGTCATTTTTTAAAAATAATTTATTTTAAAGCGCTAAGCCTTTTAATTCTTGTTTCTTCTGTTATTAACTACATTTAGTAGATAATTTTTAAAATAAACACTATATGTTGTATTCACTATTTTATAATTTCTCGAAACTAAAAGTCTAGTAAGAAATTAATATTTTTTTTCAACCCCCGCTAAAGCGTTGATTTCACTGTGTCTGAAACAGTCTACAAAATGATCGTTGACCATTCCGCTTGCCTGCATGTGAGCATAGCAAGTCACGGGCCCTAGAAAATTAAAGCCTCGTTTTTTGAGATCTTTGTGAAATATTTTTGAAATTTCCACTTGACTTGGAATTTCGCTTAAATTTTTTCGCGAATTTTTAATTTGTTTGTTATTAACGAAATTCCACATATATTTCGAAAAACTTCCAAACTCTTTTTGAACTTCGATAAATTTTTGTGCATTATTAATCGCCGCTTCAATCTTGGGCCGATAGCGAACTATTCCTGAATTTTTCATCAATTCATCAACTTTTCTTTGATCAAATTTTGCCACTTTTTCTACATTAAAATTCGCAAAAGCTTCGCGATAATTTTCACGCTTCCTTAAAATCGTAAGCCACGAAAGACCGGCCTGAGCGCTTTCAAGTGTTAAATATTCGAAAATTTTATTGTCATCATAAATCGGAACTCCCCATTCACAGTCGTGATATTTTTGATAGAGCGCGTCATTTTGGTGGTTCGCCCACGAACATCTATTTTTATTTTCCATAAATTATAAATCGATTTCTAAGTTTAGTGCCTCGCAAATTGCTTTGGCTTTTGTAAAAGTTTCATCAAGTTCTTTTTGCGCCTTTGAGTCATAAGTTATGGCGCCGCCAACCTGAAACTCAAAATCATTTCCTCTGCAAATTAAAGTGCGAATTACTACTGAAAAAATTGCCTCATCTAAGTTTTTAAAATAACCAATTGCGCCGCTATAAACTCCGCGATTAATTTTTTCTAAATCACACGCAACTTCAATTGCTTTAATTTTTGGCGCGCCAGTCATTGAACCGGCCGGAAAGGCAATTTTAAAGGCGTCAATTGCGTCATAAGAATCATCAATTTCACCGACAATTTCGCTTGATAAATGGTGTAAAGTTTTATAGCTATTTACTTTAAATAAATTTCTTGTTTTAACCGATCCGGCTTTAGAAATTCGCGATAGATCATTTCTCACCAAGTCAACAATCATGAGGTTTTCGGCTTGCTCTTTTAAACTTTCTTGCAAATATTTTTTATTCTCGTCATCTTGTTTTTTGTCGCTTGAACGTGGCGCAGTTCCTTTAATTGGACGCGATAAAATTTCGCCATTTCTAACTTGTAAAAATAATTCAGGACTTGCCGAAATTATAAAATTATCACCAAATTTTAGAAATGAAGAAAAGTTAGCAGAGCTTGATTTTGTAAGCTTTAAGAATATGTCAAAAAATTGCGATTTTTCACCAATGTTAATTTTTCCAAAGAATTTTCTAGTTAAATTTGTTTGATAAAAATCGCCATTTTCAATCATTTTTTTGATTTTTTCAATCGCGTTTAAATATTCTTGTGAAGAAAAATTTGATTGAACAAGACTTGTTTTAATGTCTAAAGTTTTATGCCCCAAAAGCTTATAATTCAAGACTTCTTCTAACTTTTCTAAGTCTTCAAAATGAGCATTTAATATTTTTTCATCGTGATTAAATTCGAAAATTAAAGCAAAATTCATCAAAAGAATTTTTGGTAATTCGATTATTGATTTTTTAGTCTCACTAAATTTTTCTAAGTCGTTTTTATATTCATATGAAACATAGCCAAAATAGGCGTCATCATAGCCTTCTTGCGATGTTTTAAGATATTTTTTTAGCTCGTCAAGATTGTTTAAATCGAGTTCGTTTTTGCTAAAAAGCGCGATAATTGATTTTGAATTTTTTACTTCAGAATTTAATCCTGAATATAAAAAAATCCAATTTTTTCCTTCATAGTTTTGAACGATTTTCTCGGCCATTTCTAGAGGCTCTACCCATTTTAATTCTTTATTTTTTTGGCGCATTTTTTAAACAATAATTCTTTAAATCTTCATTGATAAAATTCAAAACTTGATCAGAAATTTTCTTCTGAAATTTAATTTTTTTATCATTAAAAACGAGCATATCGACCGCTAAAACTAAAAAATTTGAGTTAGTTAAAAATATTTCATCAGCGCTTAAAAGTCTTGAAATAGAAGCCTCCACAATATTTATTTTCATCACGAATTTTTGCAAAATTTTTTGACGAACTGTTCCGCTTAAAATATTACATTTTAGCGAAGATGTATAAATTTTGCCATTCTTTATCCAAAAAATATTACTTGACGAACATTCGCCAACAAAGCCTTCATCGCTTATCATGACATCATCAAAAAAGCTTTTTTTTCGTGCCGCAATTTTTGCCAAAACATAATTCAAAGATTGCATAGTTTTGCATTTTTGCAAAAAACTCGGTTTTTTGTAAAGCTTGATTTTGCTGACGCCAATGATAATTTTATCGCGATTAATTTTTTTCTCACCAGTTGTTTCTATAATTTCCAAAGCCTCAATATTTTCGGCCGGCAAATATCCCATCGAGCCAATTCCGCGACTTATCGAAATTTTTAAAATTCCGTTTTCTAATTTATTTTTCTTGATTAATTTATAACAATTTTCTTTTAAATCACTTGTGTCAAATTTAATTTCTAGAGCTTCTAAGCCATATTCGAGGCGCTTTTTGTGAGACTCGAAATCATAAATAACCCCGTTGAAAATTTTGCAAGTTTCAAAAATTCCATCGCCAAATTTACATGCTCTTTGTGAAGTCGAAATTTGAGCATTTTGAGATAAAACAAATTTCTTGTTGATTAATGTATAATTATCCATTTAACTTATATTTGTTTATTTTTCACTGCGAGTCGATATTATAGAACATTTTTTAACAATTTAAAGCTTAAAATGCGCTTTTTACTCAAATTATTTATATTTTTAGCGATTTTAGGCATTATTTTTCTTACAATTGGCTATCTTTACTATTCTTCCGACGTTCCTGACATTGAAAGTTTCAATAAAAGAAGCGACAAAAAAGTTGTGCAAATAAACTTCGATAACGGCGAACCAATTATTAGTTATGGCAATATTTATCGTTATGAAGTTGAGTTTTATGAATTGCCTTCACACCTTATAAATGCGGTTGTTGCGACTGAAGATCATCGATTTTTTAATCATGGTGGATTTGATGCTATTGGCATAATTCGTGCATTTTATGTTAATCAAAAATCTGGAAGAATAGTGCAGGGCGCAAGCACGATAACTCAACAACTTGCAAAGCTTTTGTTTCTAAGTCCAGAGCGCACTTTTAAACGTAAAATTCAAGAATTGATTTTGGCACATAAACTTGAAAATCGCTTCAGCAAAGAACAAATTCTTACTCTATATTTAAACAACGCCTATTTTGGCTCTGGAAACTACGGAATTGCGGCGGCGGCGGAATATTATTTTTCTAAAGATGTTTCAAAAATTAACTTAAAAGAAGCGGCTTTAATGGTCGGATTGCTTAAAGCTCCGTCAAAATTATCGCCAAAAAACGATCCAGAACTTGCTGAAATTCGTGCCAGTCAGGTTTTGAGCAATATGATTAAATATGATTTTATCAGCGAAAAAAACTTGAAAGAAATTGATAATGACGTAATTTATAAAACAAATCGCCTGCAAAGACTCTATTTTTCTGACTTTGTTCATGATCAATTCGATGATTATTTAAGCAAAACCGATCTCAAAAAAGATAAAATAATTGTTAACACGACACTCAATCAGAAGATTCAAGAAAAATTAGAAGATGAAATTAATAAATTTGTCGATAAAAACTCAAAAAAACTAGAGAAATCAGAAATCGCAATTGTGGTTATGAATAAAAATGGCGCAATTTTAGCGATGTCGGGCGGGAAAAATTATCAAAAAAGTCAATTTAATCGCGCGGTTTATTCAAAGAGGCAAATGGGTTCGGTTTTTAAAACTTTCGTTTATTTATCAGCATTTGAAAATGGATTTACGCCGCAAGATATTTTTGAAGACAAAAAAATTGAATTTTCAAATTGGATTCCTAATAATTATGAAGGAAAATATTTCGGAAAAGTTTCGCTTAAATATGCTTTTGCCAATTCTTTAAATTCGGTTGCGATTCAACTTGCGCAGAAAGTTGGTACGAAAGAAATTGCAAAAACTGCTAAAAAATTAGGCATAACTTCAGCGATTGAAAAAAATGATTTAAGCGCCGCTCTTGGCACGACAGAAGTTAATCTTTATGAGTTGACGGGCGCTTATGCCAGCATTTTAAATGACTCGACACCGGTGATTTTATATTCGATAAATGACATTGTTGACAAGAATGATAAAGTTTTATATAAGCGTGAATCTTCAGGATTTGCGCCGGTTTTGAAAGAATCAACCTCGCAATATGGTAAAGAAATTTTGCGTGCAGTGATTGAAAGTGGCACCGGAAAAAAAGCAAATGTTGCGGATAATATTTATGGAAAAACCGGAACTTCGCAAAGCTATCGTGATGCTTGGTTTGTTGGATTTAACGACCAATTCGTAATCGGAATTTGGATTGGAAATGACGATAATTCTTCGACAAATCAAATTAGCGGTGGATCACTTCCCGCCGAGCTTTTTGCGGGAATTATCGAAAGAATATAAGCTTGGGCATTAGAAAATATAATAATTATTAAAGAATGTAGCAAAATGCTGATTTTTTGTAAAGAAAAATTAATTTATAGTGCGCGATTTTTAGTCGCTTCATTGTCATTTCTTTTGGTTTCGCAAAATTTATGCGCAAAAGTTACGATAAAAAGTGTTAATTTTGATAATAAAGAAAATATCGAAATTGGAATTAGTCAAAAATCGACATTTAAAGTTTATACTTTGCAAAGTCCGAATCGCGTTGTTATCGATATTGATAATTCTGATTTTGGCGAAGTTTCGCAAGAGAAAAAGCCAAATTTTGTTGAGAAAGTTCGTTTTAGCAAAAATCCAAATTATTCGCGAATTGTTTTTGACACAAATCAAAAAATCATTATTCAAGGCGCGACTTATCAAAAGTTGAAAAATGATAAATATGGCAAAATTATTATAAAAATTACGCCAGAAATTTCTAATATCGTCAATAACAATACACAAAAACCAAAAGCTGTGACGAAAAATACGCCACAAAAATTGGTTGTCGCCAAGAAAATTCCAGTGATTGTAATTGACGCAGGGCACGGCGGCAAAGATCCTGGGACGATTGGAAATTATGCGCGAACTAAAGAAAAAAACATCACGCTGTCATACGCAAAAGAATTGGTGAAACATTTGGTTAATACGGGAAAATATAAAGTTTATATGACGCGCAATCAAGATGTCTTCGT
>CAMCFD010000068.1 GCA_945874115.1 Rickettsia typhi
AGCATATTTTTGAAAATTACTGCGCAATTTTAAAAAACACGCCAAACCCGGAATTTATTTGTATCGAGGGTTCAAATCCCTCTATTGACATCGTGGGAAAAATATATGGCGGAGAAAGAGGGATTCGAACCCTCGATACAGTGTTACCCGTATACCTTCTTAGCAGGAAGGTGCCTTCAGCCACTCGGCCATCTCTCCGCATGTAAGAGAAACTACATTATAAACCGGTTCGATAATTTTGCAAGAAGAATCGAAAATAAATTTGGGATTATTTATTTTAAGCTAGGAAACTCTCATTTTTTTGGTCATTGACATTTTCTTTATATCGTTCTTTCTTTGTCATTCCTGTCATGTTGCGTCATTCCCTTTCACATCTTTGTCATTCCCGCGAAGGCGGGAATCTAAAACCACTAATATAAGATTCCCGCCTTCGCGGGAATGACACAAATAGAGACAACCCTATCTATCCCCATCGCCCTTTTTCTCTTCGTCTTCAAGTGGAATCTTCGAATAATCGTCAAATTTTTTCTTATTTTTCTTGCGAAGGGTGTTGAAAGCTATAAAACAAAAGGCAGCAAAGAACAAAACCGTAGCAATCGCGGGGGCATTATTTATTATGAAATTTATCATTTTTCCTCCTTAGTTTTATTTTTTCTTTTCAATATTATCTTTTTTTATCGGTTCATATTTCGAAAAATCAACTAGTGTTCCAAGCATTTGAAGGTATGAAACCAAAGCGTCCATCTCGGATAATTTTTGTGGATTGCCATCAAAATCACGAATGTTGATTTTTTTACCATATCTTTTTTCTAAGTCAGTAGAATCGCGATCTGACGAGCCTTGAACGAAAGCGTCGCTGGTTGCGTTTTGAATCATTTCGTCGCTATAAGGGACGCCAATTTTGCGTAAAACCAACATATCGTCTTCAATCCCCGACACAGCAGCGTCGCGCTCAACCAAGAATTGATAATTAGGCATGATTGATTCAGGCACTACGCTTCTAGGGTTGGTAAGGTGCATTGTGTGCCATTTGTCAGAATATTTGTTGCCAAGGCGCGCCAAATCTGGGCCTGTGCGTTTTGATCCCCACTGAAACGGAAAGTCATACATCGATTCGGCCGCAAGAGAGTAGTGTCCATAGCGCTCAACTTCATCGCGCAAAACACGAACTTGCTGTGAATGACAGCCATAACAGCCTTCGCGCTTGTAAATTTTTGCACCAGCAAGCTCAAGCGGCGTGTAGGGGCGCATTCCCTCAACTTTTTCAATCGTGGTTTCAACGCGAAAAAGCGGCACAATTTCAATTAATCCGCCGATTGAAACTACGATTAAAGTCAGAATTAAAAGTAAAATCGAATTTTTCTCGATTTTATCATGATGTTTTAACATTTTTTAAATTTTCCTTTTGTTTATATAAAGCTATATAGATAAAGGCTTGCGCGCCATTATCTATATAGAATAATCTTAATAAAAAATTAATTGCGCACAGGACTTTCTTTTATTGTTTTGTAAAAATTGTAAGCCATTAAACAAGCTCCAATCAAGAACAAAAGGCCGCCAAGAGCGCGTGTTACATAAAGCGGGTGAACGGCAACTACCGTTTCGATGAAAGAATAGCGCAAGAATCCCATCTCGTCATAAGAGCGCCACATCAAGCCCTGCATAATTCCCGAGATCCACATCGCGGTGATATATAAAACGATTCCGATTGATGCAATCCAAAAATGAGTGCTTACAAGCTTGTCGGAGTAGAGTCTGGTCTTGTTCCACAAAATTGGAACCATGTGATAAAGTGCACCAAAACTGATGAAAGCAACCCAGCCAAGAGCGCCAGAGTGAACGTGTCCTATTGTCCAGTCGGTGTAGTGTGACAAGGCGTTAACCTCGCGAATCGCCATTAACGGGCCTTCGAAAGTTGACATGCCATAAAACGCTACGGCCGTAATCAAAAAGCGCAAAACTGAATCATCGCGCAATTTATGCCAAGCGCCAGAAAGTGTCATAATCCCGTTAATCATGCCGCCCCAAGAAGGCATCCACAGCATAATCGAGAAAGTCATACCCAAAGTCTGAACCCAATCAGGAAGCGAGGTGTAATGCAAATGGTGTGGTCCCGCCCAAATATAGATGAAAATCAGCGACCAGAAATGTAGAATCGACAAGCGATAAGAATAAACAGGACGCTCGGCGCGTTTCGGGACGAAATAATACATGATTCCGATGAATCCGGCGGTTAAGAAAAATCCGACGGCGTTATGGCCATACCACCACTGAATCATCGCGCTTTGAACGCCGCCAAAAAGCGGATAGCTTACGCTTGAATCAAGGCGAATTGGAATCGACAAATTATTGACAATGTGTAAAATTGCAACAGTAACAATAAATGCCAGATAAAACCAGTTCGCGACATAGATGTGGGGCTCTTTGCGGTTTTTTAGTGTCATCATAAATATCACCAAATAAATCACCCAAATTATTGTAAGCCACAAATCGGCGTACCATTCTGGCTCTGCATATTCTTTAGCTTGCGTGATGCCATTAACATAGCCGTAAGCAGCCATCAAAAGAAAAAGTTGATAGCCCCAAAATACGAATTTTAACAAGTTATCGCTTCCCCAAAGTCTGGCTTGAGAAGTTCGCTGAACCACGAAAAAACTGGTCGCGAAAAGCACGTTTCCGCCAAAGGCGAAGATTACGGCCGAGGTGTGAAGTGGGCGAATTCGACCAAAACTGAGCCATTCAATGTCGAAATTTAAAACCGGAAAAGCCAGCTGCGACGCAATTAAAACGCCGACCGAAAAGCCTATAATTCCCCAAAAAGTTGAGGCAATTGTGAATAATTTGACTATATTATAATTATAATCAACGGGTTGCGTGCTATGGTTTGATGCCATATTTTTTCTAATTTATTAATAAATTTATCGCCATAATTAAAAGTGTAGCAGAATTAATTAAAATTACAAGTCTTGCGATTAACTTGAAATTTGCGCTAGTAATTTTAAGGAAAAAATATCCTCCGCAAGCCGTTAAAAGCAAGGACGGAGTCGTCGCAAGACCGAATAAAAACATCGCGAGCGCCGCTAAACTTGGCGAATCAATTGACGCCGCGATCGCAAACGCGCCATAAAGCAAGCCGCAAGGAATGAATCCAAGCGCCAGACCAAGCAAATAGCCGTTAAAACCAGTTGGATTTTTAAATAATTTATCTAAAAAACCGAAATTAAATTTAATATTTATTCTAAAAATTCTCGAAAATTGGTTTGATAAAAATTTTGTTTCAAAAGCTTTTTGGAAAAAAAACAATGAGGCAAAAATTAATAAAATCGCCGACAAAACATTAAAATTGGCGAACTCGCGAATGTTTTTTGCAAGCAGAGAACATAAAAATCCGATGAAAGAATAGGTCGTAATTCGCCCAAAATGATAAGGCAAAAGCGCTAAAGATTGCAATTTTTTTATGCCAGTGAATTCGGTGATTTTTATGGCCTCAAGTCGGCTTGAAACTTGCGATAACACAAATGGCCCACACATTGACGCACAGTGCGAAAATCCGCCAAAAAATCCTAAATTTATTAACGAAACTATCAGAGTCAGATTCGCAAAATTATCAATTTGCATTTTTTAATTAATATAGTATAATTGCCGCAAAAGTTTTAAATAATAACGCAAATTATAACAATAAATATAAAAATATGAAAGTAAATTTTTGCAAAATTGATTCGCTAAAAAATCTAAAAAATAATCTGGTTCTTATTTTAAGTGAAGAAGAGGCCGCGAAATCTAAATTGAAATATGTAAAATTAGCGAAAGAAAAATTAGAGTTTTCTGCAAAATTTGCGCAAATTAATTTGTTAACTTATGATGATAACATCGTGATTGTTGTTGGCGCGGGCAAAGAAAAAGATGTGAACGAAAATAGTTTGCAAAAACTTGGCGCAAAAATTGTGGCTTTTTTAAACTCGGCAAAAATTAAAAATGCTGACATATTTTTTGGTTTCGAAATTGATGAAAATGGCAAAGTAAAAGCGAAAAATAAAAATGTTGATAATGTCTGTAATCTGGCTTTTGGAGCGCTTTTGCAAAGTTATCGTTTCAATAAATATTTCGAGCAAAAGAAAAAAGATAAAGAATTTCGCGTTAACGCCATAAATTTTAATTGCTCAGATTTGGCGCAGGCTAAAAAAGAATTTTCTGAGTTTGAAATTTTGGCAGACAACATATTTTTTGTGCGCGATTTGGTCTCTGAGCCAGCGAATATATTGAATCCAGAAAGCTATGCCGACATTTGCAAAACTTTAACCAAAGATGGTTTAGAAGTAGAAATTCTTGGCGAAAAAGAAATGAAAAAACTTGGAATGAACGCGCTTTTAGGCGTCGGACAAGGCAGCGCGAAACAATCTCACTTGGTTGTTTTAAAATGGAATGGCTTGAAAAATAAAGAACAACCAATCGCATTTGTAGGCAAAGGCGTGACATTTGACACTGGTGGAATTTCAATTAAGCCGTCAAATAATATGGAAGACATGAAAACCGACATGGCGGGATCAGCCGTGGTGGTTGGTTTGCTGCGTAATTTGGCGCAAAGAAAAGCTAAAGTTAACGCGGTTGGTGTTGTTGGATTAGTTGAAAATATGCCTTCTGGCGATGCTCAAAGACCAAGCGATGTGGTTGTTTCAATGTCGGGCCAAACTATCGAAATTATCAACACCGACGCCGAAGGACGCCTTGTTTTGGCTGATGCGCTTCATTATACTAACACGAAATTTAAGCCGAAATTCATTGTCGATTTAGCGACACTAACCGGCGCCATTGTTGTTGCGCTGGCTGATGTTTATGCTGGTTTATTTTGTAATGATGACGAGCTTGCAACGCAAATCGAAAAGTCTGGCAAAGCAGTATCAGAGCCAGCTTGGAGACTTCCGATTGGTAAAGAATATGACGAAATGATCAATTCAGATATTGCCGATATGAGAAACACCGGCGCAGGACGCGGCGCGGGAAGTATCACCGCAGCACAATTCTTGAAAAGATTTATTGGTGAAACAAAATGGGCCCATCTTGATATCGCTGGTGTCGCGTGGAAAGGCAAGGGCGACCCACTTGCGGTTAAAGGCGCCACGGGATATGGCCTTCGTTTGTTAAACCAATTAGTTAAAGATTTTTACGAGAAAAAATAATTTAAATCACCCTTTAATGTCAAGTTAAAGGGTGGTCAAAACTCGCGCGATGCTTGAAAATGCTCGCGCTAATGTGTTATATTTACCAAAATAATGTTAAACAAAATAAAAAATCCCAAAGTTTTATTCCCCTTTTTCATGGCGCTAATCATGGCATTTATCATGTCGGGAGTTTTGGTTTTGATCAATGTTGGCTTCACGCAAAACTTCTTCGCGATATGGATGAAATCATATTCAATCGCCTTTCTGGTGGCGCTTCCGACGGTGTCTTTTGTTGCCCCGATCGTTCATTTGATTGTTCGTAAAATTTGCTCTTAATTTTGTTTTTTGCCACGAAACTCTCTTAAAAACAACCACAATTTTGCGCAGAAAATTATTTTTCAAAACCTACAACAAAGCCGCTCCACACCGCTAGATTCTATTTATTTGTGAAAGACAAAAGTTTTTTCTTGACTATTTTAAAATAGAAAAATATAATTACTGCTCATTTTTGCCGAAAAAATCGATTTTACCATGTTTTTGGCATGTTTTATTTTTCGAGCACGTAGCTCAGTCGGTAGAGCACCTGACTTTTAATCAGGTTGTCGATGGTTCGATTCCATCCGTGCTCACCACTTCTTTCTTGAGGTGGTGAGGTTTACTTTTCATTCAAATTTTCATTTTGGGACACTGGCGGGACACTTATAAAAAAATTGACCCTCATGCGTTTATCATTTCATCTTCGGTTTTAAATCTTGCTTATCTTCAAAATAATAGGTTTTAATAGGTTCTTGTTTTTTCACAATGCTTGAAAATGTTAGGTTTTGTTAGGTTCTTGAGAAAGGGGTTATTTTTTGTTGATTTTGTTGTGGGTTTTTGCTATTTTTAGAGTGTTAATATAACAATAAAAACTCATAATGATGTTAAAAAGAATAAAAGCTCTTTTAATAATTTACACTATGGCTTTTATACCAAGTCTTTTAGCGGTGCTTCTTATTAACATTGGTTATCTTCTGTTTTTTTCTTGGTGGCATGATTCTAACTCTTTCATCTTTCTTGATTGGTCTGATATCTTTATTATCCCGTTATTCCTTTCGATATTAGCTGTGTTATTTTCTTGGAATGATTTAGGAAAAAATAAAGAATAAAAGGCGCCAGGCTCCTTTGTTTTTTTTCAAGCCAAGTGTTTAATGTATAAATTTTAAGATTCTAAAATTATGATGAAGCCAACTGTAATTATTACTGGATCAGGAGTCAGTGCGCAATATGATTTTCCAACAGGAAGCGAGCTTATTAGTAAAAAAATTTTACCAACATTATTAGATCAAAGTCTTCAGTCAATTAATAAAAATAAGGGTCATTTTCTTTTTGGCTATAGTAACGAAAAAGAGCTGCAAGGAATACTAGATGTTCTTTGTTTTACGGAAAGCGAAAAGTGTAACTTAATGTCAAGAGCAGAGAATTTTATTCAACCCATGGGTTATTTAGCAAAACCATTTTGTATTCGTGAAATGACTTTTATAAAAGAGTTTATAGAAGGTCTTTCTTTATTTAAAAATTCACAAATTGATTATTTTTTAAGGAATCGTGGTAAGTTTCGTGAATTGGGTCAACTCTTGATCACAAAAGCAATATTGGATGCAGAAAAGAATGCCATTGGAAAAATTAATTACAATCAAAAACCAGGAGAAAATTGGATTGGGTGCTTAATCGCAAAGATTTTTGAAAATGTGAGAAAGCCAGAAGATTTAAGAGTAGTCGCTAAAAATCTAACAATTGTAACATTTAATTATGATATCTCTCTGGAATATTATTTAGACCTGATATGTAAGGGAGATGATGAATGGGAAAATGAAATACAGGAGTTTAAAAAGAATTTAAAAATAGTTCATGTTTATGGAAGAGTCGGGGTATTCGATTGGGAAGCTGGTTTGGATGATATATATGATGAAGAAATAAAAAAATCTTTTTTTGTAAGAAGTCATGGATTTGGTAGTATCTTAGATTACGACACCTCTTATAAAATATCAAAAGGAATACAGGTAATTGATGGTCTAAAAAACTCCAATGATTTAAAGCATATAAAATTTGCTAGGAACAAAATAAAAGATGCTAACAGGATATTCTTCTTAGGTTTTGGTTTTGATAAAAATAATTTAGATTATTTAGGTATTGATGGCTCTGATAACGCATCACTTAATGGCAAGGATATTTTTTATACCAATCATGATAATTCTGAATATATTAAGCTTATAATTAATGAAAAAAAGATTAAGGCCATTAGTCATGTAGATAGGAATTCCCAAGATATTTATAACAATGTGCAGTCCATGAGGGAGGCCAACGATTTACTAAAATTATATTTATAAAAAAAACGTACCCAACGCAGGACTGGGTTTGTAAGCCAGTCCTAAAACACCCATCGCAGGACGGAGTTTGAAACCCCCACGCAGGACTGGGTTTATAACCCAGTCCTAACTTTCATGTAAACTTTAAGCCACCAGAAAACCTTAAAATTTACATGAATATAATGACGGGATTGCAAATCCCTTCATGCGCTAGGTTATTTCCTCCAAACTGCATCCTCCAAATTAACTTTTTAAAATATTTTGCTATATTGATAAAGTATCAGCGAACCTTATTTCCCTTGACAAAACCCCCAAAATATGCTATAATCAACCAACTACAACAATATTTCGAAGGATT
>CAMCFD010000069.1 GCA_945874115.1 Rickettsia typhi
GTGACTTTAGTTGCCTTGGTTGCGGCTTATTTTATGACGGGAAAGATCGCGAAAATGCCGATATTTTCAGCTTTGCTGCTTGGAATTTTTGGTGGATTAACTTTAATTTCTGGTGATGATTTTTTCATCAAAATCAAGCCGACACTTATTAATTTATTGTTCGCGATTGTTTTATTTTATGGATATTTCTCGAAACGTCCGCTGATTAGCTATTTATTCGGCGGAGAAATCAAGATTAAAAATCAGGCGTGGCTTGTTATGTCTTGGCGTTGGGCTTGGTTTTTCGTGTTTTTGGCGGTGTTAAATGAAATTATCTGGCGCAATTTTTCAACTGATTTTTGGGTGAGTTTTAAGATGTTTGGAATGTTTCCGATATCGATGATTTTTACGATTTCACAAGTTCCGTTTATGATAAAAAATGTCGAGAAATAAATTTTCTCTAAACTATTTTTTTGTAAAAACTAACAAAATCTTTTTCATCAATTTCTTCAATTCGTTGACGTTTAAAATTATCAAAAACGTCATCTATTTTTTGAAATCCAAATTCTCCAATCGCTGATATTCCATCGCTTCCGATGATTTTTTGATTTTGAATCCAGATTAATTCATCGACTAAATTTTCTCTTAAAAGTTGTGTTGCTAAATTTTGTCCACCTTCAATTAAGATTGAATTTATGCCGCTTTCGCAGATTTTTTCCAGCATTAATTTTAAATCGATAATGTCATTTTTTTCTTCGCAAGAAATAATTTCAACGCCAAGATTTTTAAATTTCTCGAGATTTTTTTGATTAACTAAATTTTTGTTAGCTAAAATTGTTGTTGGAATTTTTTTTGCACCTCGAAAAATTTGATAATTTTCATCGAAATTAAATCTGTTGGTAATCACAAATCTTTTTGGAGAATATTCTTCAAGACCCGAAATTCGGCAATCAAGCGCTGGATCGTCATATTTTAAAGTTTGCGCGCCAATTAAAATTGCGTCATTAATCGACCTTAAATAATGGGCGAATTTTCGTGCTTTTCCCCCCGTAATCCACTTGCTTTCAAAGCTTTTTGTGGCGATTTTTCCATCTAAAGATGTGGCAAGTTTTAAGGTGACATAAGGCAATCCGCTGCGCTTGGCCTTAAAAAATCCTTTGTTAATTTCAAAGGCTTCGTCAAGTTCGATTATGTCGACTTTTACACCATTTTGGCGCAATTTTTCGATTCCCTTGCCGTTTACTCTTCCATCAGAATCGATTGCGGCGATAACTACTCTTGAAATTTTTGATTCAATGATTATATCTGTGCAAGGTGAGGTTTGTCCAAAGTGACAGCAGGGTTCGAGGCTTACGTAAAGCGTGGCGCCAATAAGTTTGTTTTTGTCAATAACCTTATTAATCGCGACGTTTTCGGCGTGAGGCCTTCCGCCTTTTGAAGTTATGCCGGTAGATAAAATCTCGCCATTTTTAACAATTATACAACCAACGGTCGGATTTGGAGAAGTTATGCCCAAATTCTTTTTTGACAAGTTAATGGTGGTAAGAAGAAATTTTTTATCCATTTCCTTGTATTATTTTAAAATAGTTTTATAATGTTATTGAAGAACAATATTATATTAAAAAAATATATAAATCAAGCAATGGAAAGTCATAAGCTAAAAAGAGATTTATACAAAATTAGCGGCGCATTTATAAAGATTATTGCTCTTTGTTCGATGGTTTTTATTGCAAATTGTTCCACTAGATCTGATGGAGATTATCGAGATAGAAATACTTACAAAAGCTCGCCATATCCGGCTCCGGCTCCTGTAAGACAACCGACGAATTATCAAAATCCATATGGCCAATATCAGCCATATTATTACGGAACGCCTAATTCGAGCTCATATTATAACCCTTATGATTTTCAGCAGCCTTATGGTCGAAATCCCTACTCAGATTATGACCAATATTACGTTCCTCCGACGCAACAATATAACACCGAATATGACTCGGGAAGCGGAAACTCGTTTTCTGGCAAATAATTAACTGTAGCAAAACGCTACAGTTCTGGTGTTTTTGAAGGTTCGAATTGGCTTTTTCAAAGATTATAGTTAGTCAAAATTATCGCGTTTCTCAATTTTAAAGTTTGTAATTTCTAAATGTTACTTGGCAATAAATATTATTTTTTGTTGGTTTGCTTAATTGCGTGTTCTTGCCTCGTGCCTTCGGGTAAGAATCTTGATGGCAGAGATAGCTATTTATATGACAAGGTTGGATATGATCCAGGAACGAGGCCGCAAGATGGCGGTGCTAGTCCTCCTCCTGTTCAAGTTGTTCCTGACTATTATTATCGCACGCCTCCTGTCGTTGCAAGGCCCTCGGCACCAATGCCACCAAGAAATTCCGTTTCACAGCAATATCCTCCAGCTTCGCGGTTTTATTCAAACCCTTACTCTTTCAACCCTCCCGTGGCATTTCCTTTTTATGACAGTGACCAATATTATGTTCCTCCTAGAAACATCAGCAATGGCGAAGATGCGGCTAATGTTGGCCCGCAAAAACAAAGCAACGGGGGAAGTAGACCGAGATAATTTGCGAAATATTTGTTTATCTGGTTTTTCGCGAATCCTGTTGATTTTTTTGCGCAATTGGTTTAAAATTCTGGTGTTTTCCAACAACTTTTAAATTTATGACTGATATTATAATTTATAGCAAAACTGTTTGCCCTTATTGTGTTAAGGCGAAATTTTTGTTGAAGCGTAAAAATGTTGAATTTAAAGAAATTATGGTTAATAGCGACGAGATTCGCGAAGAAATGATTAAAAAATCAGGTGGAAGAATGACCGTTCCGCAAATTTTCATTGATGGCAAACATATCGGTGGATGCGATGATTTATATGCGCTTGAAGAGGCGGGCAAGTTGGATGAGTTAATTTAAAACTGCGATTTTAAATTGGGGCGATGTGGCAAACAAAGTCGCTGTTTAGTGTCGAGGAAGTAAAGTTTCTCAACCCTTTATCTGTATGCTTCGTTAGAGATTAATAAATAAACAAAAGTTTCTAATAAAATTTATCTATAGAATTTTGAAAGAGTTTGGCTTTTTATTTAGGCGGCGAAACCATTGCTGATGCTTCTTGACTTAAAATTCACAATCTAAAATTTAAATTTTTTCACTTTACCCCTTGTAAAATCTCGGCCAAACTATTATATTATCAGCAGAAGAGCGAATCATGCTTTGAAACTGCTGCTTCCTTAGAATTATTAACTTTAAATTTGTTTTAAATTATGAAGATCAGACCATTACACGACCGCGTTTTGATTGAGCGCATTGAAGCTGAAGCGAAAACTGCTGGCGGAATTATTATCCCTGACAATGCAAAAGAAAAGCCATCTGAAGGCAAGATTGTTGCTGTTGGCAATGGTGCTCGCGACGAATCTGGCAAAGTTCATGCTTTAGATGTTAAAGTTGGCGATAAAGTTTTGTTCGCAAAATGGGGCGGAACCGAAGTTAAAGTTGATGGCAAAGAGCTAATTATCTTGAAAGAATCGGATATTTTGGCTGTTGTTGAATAAAATTCTGTAGGGAAGGCTCACAAATTGCTAGTTCGCACGCGAAATATCGTTTGTTGAAATGTCGGTGATTAGTGAATTATTCTCGCAAAAAATATTAATAAATTAAATATAAAAATTATGTCTTCTAAAGAAATTCTATTTTCAACTGACGCTCGTGCGAAAATCGTTGAAGGTGTTGATATTATTGCTAATGCCGTGAAAGTTACTTTGGGGCCCAAAGGTCGTAATGTCGTGATTGAAAAATCATTTGGTGCGCCAAGAATCACGAAAGACGGGGTTTCTGTTGCTAAAGAAATTGAGCTTGCTGATAAGTTTCAAAATTTGGGTGCGCAAATGATTAAAGAAGTTGCCTCTAAAACCAATGATATCGCTGGTGACGGGACGACAACTTCGACAGTTTTGGCTCAAGCTATTGTGCGTGAAGGTGTGAAATCGGTGGCGGCCGGCTTGAATCCGATGGATTTGAAGCGTGGAATTGATTTGGCGGTTGAAGCAGTTGTTGCTGAAATCAAGAAAATGAGCAAGAAAGTTAGCGGCAAAGAAGAAATCGCGCAAGTTGCGACAATTTCTGCCAATGGCGATAAAGAAATCGGCACAAAAATCGCAGAAGCGGTGCAAAGAGTTGGCGTTGACAGCCCGATCACGGTTGAAGAAGCGAAAGGTTTAGAGTTTGAAACTTCAGTTGTTGAAGGTATGAATTTTGATCGCGGATATTTGTCGCCATATTTCATCACGAACGGTGAAAAAATGACGGTTGAAATGGAAAACGCTTTCATTTTGCTTTTCGAAAAGAAAATTTCTGGCTTGCAAACTATGGTGCCATTGCTTGAGGCTGTAGTTCAATCTGGTCGTCCACTTTTGATTATCGCTGAAGATGTTGAAGGCGAAGCTTTGGCGGCGTTGGTTGTTAACAAACTTCGCGGAGGCTTGAAAGTCGCGGCTGTGAAAGCCCCAGGTTTTGGCGATCGCAGAAAATCTATCATGGAAGATATCGCAGTTTTGACTGGCGGACAATTGATTTCAGAAGATTTAGGCATGAAGCTTGAATCTGTTACTCCGGATCAACTTGGTCAAGCGAAAAAAATTATCATCACGAAAGATGATACGACAATCGTTGACGGAGCGGGTGAGTCAAGCGCGGTTAAATCACGCTGTGAGTCAATCAAAAAGCAAATGGCTGATACAACTTCTGATTATGACAAAGAAAAATTGCAAGAAAGACTTGCGAAACTTTCTGGCGGAGTGGCTATCCTTAAGGTTGGCGGCGCTACGGAAGTTGAAGTTAAAGAAAGAAAAGATCGTGTTGAGGATGCGCTTCACGCGACTCGCGCGGCGATGCAAGAAGGCATTGTTGCGGGTGGTGGATCTGCGCTTGTTTATGCGGGACATGTGCTTGAGAAGTTGAAGGGCGCCAATGAAGATCAAACTGCGGGCATCAACATTATCAAGAAAGTATTGCGTGCGCCAATTCGTCAAATCGCTGAGAATGCTGGTTTTGATGGTGCGGTGGTGGCCAATGAAGTTGCGTCGAAAAAAGACCCAGCTTATGGTTATGATGCGCAAAACAACACTTATGGCGATATGTTTAAGGCGGGAATTGTTGATCCGGCGAAAGTTGTGAGAACGGCGTTGCAGGATTCTTCTTCGATTGCGGGCTTGTTGATTACGACTGAGGCTTGTATTGTTGAGAAGAAGGATGAGAATGCTGGTGGTGGAATGGCTGGTGGTATGGGTGGTGGTATGCCTGGGATGGGTGGAATGGGCGGATTCTAGTTTAGAATTCCAATGTTTTGTTATAAAAAGGGTGGGAGTCGAAAGATTTTCACCCTTTTTATTTTTATGTAACTTAAACATAGGTTTACCTCAAAGCAGGGCGGGGTTTGTAACCCCGTCCTAACTTTCATGTCCATCGAAATTTCGCGAGGGAAATGAAAGTTCCGGAATGGGTTGCAAACCCATTCCGGCGGCGGAGACCTTGACGGTTTTCAGCTGTTTTAGAAATCAACTTAGAAAAATATGGAAAATTTAAAAAACTCAGCTATCAATTTTCTATTTGAGAAAATTTGGGTAAAGATCTTTACATTAATACTAACCCCTGCGGTGACTTTTTTTCTTTTATTTAAATCAAAATATCCAATTCTTTTTGATCCCGCTATTATTTTTGTTATATTTTTAATTGTAATTTCGGCTACTTTAATAATTATTACATTAATTGGTAATTATTTAGAAAAACAAAAAGGTTGTAAAAAATTTAATAAAATAGACGAGTGGCCAGATACTTATATAGAGTTTACCTTAAAGACCCAAGCAACAAACAATTGTGTGCAATCTTCTTTGATTAGCAAATCAAATATTGCAAAGTTCAAATTTTCTAATATTGAAAAAAATATTCAATCAGGATATTTTTTTGATTTAATGATGGAAACTATTGAACCTATTGAGCATTATATTTTAGATATTGAGCCCTTAAATACAAAATTACAGCCAGCAGTTAAATCTATATTTTGTAATAAATATACTCTTGTTGTCAGAATAGAGGGAGATATTGATATAACAGAAGGGAAATATAAAATGTTGGCTAAAAAATCTTTAGATTATAATAAATCTTAGTTTGCAACCCCACCTGTGCAGGACTGGGTTTGCAACCCAGTCCTCACTTTCATGTCCATCGGAATTTCGCGAGGGAAATGAAAGTTCCGGAATGGGTTGCAAACCCATTCCGGCCTCTGGGCGTAGGGACGCGATTTATCGCGTCCACTCTCTACAATCAATCGCGAGGAGCACGCGATAAATCGCGTCCCTACGGATATCAAAAATCCAAAAATAATGCTTAAAAATTAAAATTCTCGTTTGCAGGACGGGGTTTGTAACCCCGTCCTAACTTTCATATCCATCGAAATTTCCAGAATGAAATGAAAGTTCCAAAATGGGTTACAAACCAATTACGGCGATTGAAATTTAATATAGCTTAATGATTAGTAAAATATGAGAATTTTTAACACAATAATTGATAAGTACAAGGCGGCTAAGCAAAAATATTTGAACAAAAAGAAATTTAGAGAGTTGTTTTTGCGTGCTGTTGATGATGGAAAATTAACCAAAAGCGAGATTGACGAACTAGAGACAAAAAAAACCGAGTTTGGTTTAACTGAGCAAGATGTTAAAGGTATGCGAGCAGAAATTTTTGACATCGCCTTTTCTGTGGTGAAGGATGACAAACAGGTAACTGAGGAAGAAGAAAAAGAATTGAAAGAAATCCAAAAATATCTTGGACTTGCCGATGATGAAATTAAAACATCGAAAAAAGAACTTTCTCGTCTGCGATTATTAAACGAAATTCAAAAAGGAAATTTGCCAATTGTTCCTGCCACAAATTTGGTAATGCAAAAAGGTGAAGCGGCATATTGGGCAGAACCTGCAATTTTGGTAGAAGAAAAAGTAGTTCGCCGTCGCTATGAGGGTGGATCTCAAGGTGTGAGTTTTCGAATAATGAAAGGAGTTAGTTATCGTATAGGTGCACATCGCGGGCACATTGTTAGCGAAACTGGTTTTGTTCCAGTTAGTGACGGTGAATTGATTATTACAAGCAAAAGGATTATTTTTCGAGGTGATGGCAAAGCTTTTGCGATAAATTTGAATAAAATTTTGGATATTCAAATTTTGACTAATGGTCTGCAAATCTCGGAAAATAATAAATCAAAACTTCGTATGGTTAAATTCAAAGAAGAAGGAAATCATGATATTGTTGGTGCGGTTTTGTCTTACGCTATAAATAATTACGGAGATAAATAGATCGGCCAACGCAGGACGGGGTTTATAACCCAGTCCTCACTTTCATGTCCATCGGAATTTCGCGAAGGAAATGAAAGTTCCGGAAAGGGTTGCAAACCCATTCCGGCCTCTGGGCGTAGGGACGCGATTTATCGCGTCCACTCTCTACAATCAATCGCGAGGCGGACGCGATAAATCGCGTCCCTACGAATTTCGATAAATCAAAAAATAATGCTTAAAAATTAAAATTCCCGCGCTATAATTTATCCCAATATCAATTAACAATTTTTTTATGAATATCGACAAAATCTCAATCGGCAAAGATGCGCCAAATTATGTTAACGTTATCATCGAAGTGCCGATGAATGCTGATCCTGTGAAATATGAGTTTGACAAAGAAGCGGGTGCGATTTTTGTTGACAGATTTTTGGGCACGCCAATGTATTATCCGTGCAATTATGGCTTTGTGCCGCACACTTTGTCTGATGATGGCGACCCTTGCGATGTGTTGGTTATTTCTGATTATGCGATCGTTCCGGGTGC
>CAMCFD010000070.1 GCA_945874115.1 Rickettsia typhi
GTCGACCATAATTCGCGCAGAAAAATTGTGCTTGAGAAATATAAGAAAATAAAATCATAAATATGTTTTTTAATTCATTTTTGACAAAAAAAGTAAGGCTGGTTATTGAAAATTTAGCTCAAGAAAATAAAAAAATCGCAATCGCCGAATCTTGCACTGGCGGGCTTTTATCGGCTTTGTTCACTGAAATTTCTGGCTCATCAAAAGTTTTTGAGCGCGGTTTTGTGGTTTATTCTAACGAAGCGAAAATAGAATTGATAAAGGTGAGGGCGCAAACTCTAGAAAAATTTGGCGCCGTAAGTTCTGAAGTTGTGCGCGAAATGGCGGTTGGTGCGATTAAAAATTCTCAGAGCCATATTTCGCTTGCAATCACGGGAATCGCCGGCCCAGATGGCGGAGGTGATGAAAAAAAAGTTGGCTTAGTTTATATTGCGGTTGCCAAAAAATCTGATCATGACATAAAAGTTTCGGTGCGAAAATTTAATTTTTCTGGAAATCGCGACCAAGTGAGATATTCTTCAGTTGTTGCGGCGCTTGATTTGCTCGAGAATTTTGTTTAGTTTTTATTTTGAGGCACGCGTCCAAAAATTTCTTTGAGATTTTTTTCTAAACTATCAAACGAAAATCTTTCTTGCAATTTTTTAAAAGCATTTTGTGCCATTTTGCGCGCTCGTTCATCATCTTGAGAAAGCTTTAAAATTGCGTCTGCAAGTCTGTTTTCAATATTTTCATAAGGCGATGTTGCAAAAAATTCGGCTTCAATTTCTGGCTGCAAAATTTCAAGCGGACCATCGCAATTTGACGAAACAATTGGCGTTGAGTGATGCATCGACTCAAGAATAACGAGGCCGAAAGGCTCTTCAAGAGACGGCAAAACAAAGATGTCAATTGAGTCAAAAAATTCTTTTTTATTTTTAATCCAGCCTAAAAATTCTATGTAATTTTCCATTTTTAGATTTTTTATCATCTTCTCGATTTCTTTTTGAAAATAGCCGCTTCCCGCGATTTTTAACACAAATTTTTTGCCTTGCTTTTCGTTCAAAATTTTTAACGCTTTTATAAGTTCGAAATAACCTTTTGTTCTGTCAAATCTGCTCATCATTCCGATTGTTATTGTGTCTTTGTCGAAATTTATTTTATCGAAATTTGGCGAAATATTTGAGGTGTCGATGGCGTTTGAAATTGTAAAACTTTTTTCGGGTTCTTGTCCCAAATCGACCGTTTTATAAAAAATAGATTTATTGATCGAAATTATCAAGTCGGCGCCAACAGAGCGTTTGACGTTGTTGCTGTGATTCATTGCAACTTCAAAAATTTTCTTATGTTTGATTTTTTTGATGGCTTTTCTAGCTAAAACGGTCGCGCGCCCCGCGTGTGTTAAAACGGCATCGGCGTCGAAATCTTCTAATATTTTTTTTATGCTTTTTACCGCAAAAACATCATGAAAACCGAAATTATTTTTGATTTTTTTCGCTTCAATTCCAAGGCTTTCAATTTTGTCGCAGTAAGGCGCGTCGGTTTTTACGATTGTTAAAAGCTGGTGTCCAAGTCGATTTTTAAGTATATTTGAATAATCTATAAAAACCTGTTCGGCGCCGCCATTTTGTGACGTTAGAATGATATTTACAATTTTCATTTTGATGTTTTTTCTTTAGCTTTTGCGTATGAAATAATTGGATAAAGTGCTGCTAAAATTGCGATTAAAAGGCCAATTGAGCCTTCTTTGAAGCCTTTTTTTATGATGAAAGATTTAAAAAAGCGTAATTTTGCCGCAATTAAAAGATAGAAAAAACCGCCTTTAATTTTCTTTTTGAAAATCATGTCGTTTGCCTTCCAATTTGTATAGCGATTAAAGCGCGCGATTAAGTCTGATATGTCTTCATCGACCAAATGAATGATCGGATTTTCTAGCTTTTTTACGACAAAATTAGCTTTAAAAGTTGGGTGAACTTCTTTGTCTTCGTCATATTTTTTTAAGCCTTTATAGGTTAAAGTTTGGCGCTCAAGAACCCCGAGAGTGCGAAGCCAGCCGTGTTTTATCCATCTTTTTCCAATATAATTTGCGATTGGAATTTTAAAACCGCAATTTTGTGATTTTGCCGTGATTTCATTGATTTCACGCGCTAGTTCTGGCGAAATTCTTTCATCGGCGTCAATTTCTAAAATCCACGAGCAATTTGCGGCGTTTAGCGCCACATTTCTTCTGGCTCCTTCTATATTCCATGAGCCTTCAATGATGTTTTTGGTATATTTTTGCGCAATTTCTTTGGTTTTGTCGGTGCATTTATCCAAAACAACTATGATTTCATCAGGAAAATCAAGGCTTTTGAGGCAATCTTCAAGATTTTTTTCTTCGTTATGAGCGACAATAACCGCTGAAATGTCCGATTTCATTAATTCCTTCCAATTTAAATTGACATAAAAACCTTAATAGTTTATAATATTATGTATGGAATTGTCAAAAAGAAAATTCATCAAGACTGGTTTGTTATCTTTGGGCCTTGTTGTTGCTGGCTGTAAGATAAAAGTTCCAGAAATTTTTAAGACACAAAAAGAAGATCTTTCTAATAATTTTAAAGGAGAAAATATGACGTTTGAATTACCAAAATTACCTTATGAAAAAGGCGCTCTAGCACCTTATATCAGTGAAAACACGATGAATTTTCATTATGGAAAACATCATCAAGCTTATGTCACGAATTTGAATAATCTTATAACCGGCACTGAACTTGCAAATAAAAGCCTTGAAGAGGTTATTAAAATTAGTTTCGCTGAAAAAAAAGCGGGAATTTTTAATAATGCGGCGCAAGTTTGGAATCACACTTTTTATTGGCATTCAATGAAGCCAAATGGTGGTGGAAAGCCAACAGGAAGCGTTTTGGCGAAAATTGAATCAGATTTCGGTTCTTACGAAAATTTCGTGACCGAATTTAAAAATGCTGGAGCGACTCAATTTGGCTCGGGTTGGGCTTGGTTAGTTCTTGATGGCGACAAATTGAAAGTTGTTAAAACAGGCAATGCAGAAACGCCACTAACGACGTCTGCGAAACCTTTGATGACAATGGATGTGTGGGAACATGCTTATTATTTAGACTATCAAAATGCGCGCCCAACTTATATTGACACTTTCTTGAATCACCTTGTTAATTGGGACTTCGTATCTTCTAACTTGAAATAATTTGAATAAATGAGAACGGCAAAAATTGAGCGCAACACAAAAGAAACTCAAGTTAAAATTGAAGTAAATCTTGACGGAACCGGAATTTATAAGGTCGACACCGGTATCGGATTTTTGAATCACATGATTGAACAGCTTTCTCACCACAGTTTAATCGATATTTCTATGCAGGTTAAGGGCGATTTACACATCGATTTTCACCACACAACCGAAGATTGTGCAATTGCCCTTGGTGACGCGATAAAACAGGCTCTTGGCGATAAAAAAGGCATTACGCGTTTCGGACATTCATATATTCCGATGGACGAAACTTTAAGCCGCGTCGTGATTGATTTGTCGGGCCGTGTTTATCCGGTTTTCAAATGTGAATTTAAGCGCGATAAAGTCGGCGACATGGATTGCGAGCTTTTCCGTGAGTGGTTTTTTGCTTTCGCGGCATCACTTGGTTGTAATTTACACATTGAAAATTTATACGGAATCAATAATCATCACATCGTAGAGTCTTGTTTTAAAGGTGTTGCTAGGGCTTTGCGCCAAGCGATTATGATTGACGAAAGAAAAAAAGATGCGGTTTCGTCGACTAAGGGCGTGTTATAATTTGTTGCAAATCTTTATCTTTGCAAAGTGTCGTGCCACCGATATTCTTAAAAATAAAATAACGTAAAATGAATTTGTTGAAACAGATTGCAGAAAATAAAAAACTTGCAAAGCCAGTAATTTATGGCATTTCTGGTTATAAATTAACTGAAGAAGAAAAATCTTTCTTCACAAAAAATGGCTGTCTCGGATTTATTATTTTCGCGCGCAATATCGAAAATAAAGAGCAATTAAAAAGTCTGACAAAATCGCTTAAAGAATTAATGGGAAGTGAAGTTTTAATTCTTGTCGACCAAGAAGGAGGAAGGGTTGCGCGTATGAAAGATCCGCACTGGAAATGTTATCCGAATGGCGAATTTTTTGCGTCACTTTATCAAGAAAATAAAGAGCGAGCTTTGAGCGCGATTTATCAAAATTTCGTTGAAATTGCGAGTGATTTGGTGGAGGTTGGAATCAACGTTGATTGTGCTCCGGTGCTTGATTTATCTAGGCCGGAAACACATTTGGTTATTGGCGATCGCGCTTATGGAAAAACTCCGAAAGAAGTTTCTGATTTAGGAAAAAAAGTTTGCGAGGCGTTGTTGTCGAAGAATGTTTATCCGGTTATAAAACATATTCCGGGACATGGTCGCGCCACGTCGGACAGTCATCTTGAGCTGCCAATTGTCGGTGCTTCTTTACAAGAATTGCAAAAAACAGATTTTGCGGTGTTTAAAGATTTCTGTGATCAAAAATTTGCGATGACGGCCCACGTTTTATATAGCGCAATTGATGATAAAAAATGTGCGACGATTTCGCCAAAAATGATCAAATTAATTCGCGAAGAAATTGGCTTCAAAAATATTTTAATGTCTGACGATTTATCGATGAAAGCGCTTGGTGGAAGTTTTCAAGATCGCACTAAGGCAGCTCTTGACGCGGGTTGTGACTTAATTTTGCATTGCAATGGAAATATGACCGAAATGCAGGAAATAAACGAAGCTTTGCCGAGAATTAAAGATGATTTATTAGAAAGGTTAGTAAAATAAATTATTTGCGACTTTTTTTGATTATCGAGATATTTTCGTAAAACGGTGCAGCCGCTTATGAATCGAGCAATTGTCAATCATAGTTTCGTTGCTGTTTATGAGTTGTGTGCCAAAAATATTTTAGAAAAATAGTAAATTAAAACAAAATAAAATGACCAATTTTTTATATAAAAATGATTTACCAAATGATGTAAATCTCGGAAAATCTATCGCGATTGACACTGAAACTATGGGTCTTAAAACCAAGCGCGACAGGCTTTGCTTGATTCAAATTTCATCAGGAGACGGCAATGCTCACTTGGTTCAACTTGATGGGAAAAATTATGACGCGCCAAATTTGCGCAAGATTTTATCTGACGAAACTGTGTTAAAAATATTTCATTTTGCGCGTTTCGACATAGCGGCTTTGAATCATTATTTGAAACTTGATATTAGAAATATTTATTGTACAAAAATTGCTTCAAGGCTTGTTAGAACTTACTCTGACGCGCATGGGCTTAAATCTTTGTGCGACGAACTTTTGTCGGTTGAAATATCGAAAAAACAACAATCTTCTGACTGGGGAAATATTGAAATCTCGCCAAACCAGATAAAATATGCGGCGCAAGATGTTTTATATCTTCATAAATTGAAAGAAAAATTAGACGAAATGATTAAAAGAGAGGGTCGCCAAGAAATTTTTGAGACTTGCTTGAAATTTTTACCAACCCGCGCGAAGCTTGATTTGCTTGGCTTCGACGAAATTGATATTTTTGCGCATTAATTTTTATGATAAAAAAATTTCTCGTTATAATATTATTGTTTTCATTGTTTTCTTGTTCATCTTATCGCCCAATTCTTGATCAAAATCAACAATATTTGTCGACGCCGAAAGAAGAATCGGATAAGAAAATTGACCAATGCCTGAAAGACGGAGATTTATATTTGAAGCAATATAAAAAGCGCAGAATGGCTAAGGAAGCGGGTCGAAAAGCTGTTATTGGTGGCGTTATCGGAGGTGTCAGTAGTGTTTTATTTGGCCGCAATTTAAAATCTGTGTTGCTTGGCGGCGCGGTCGGAGCTGGAATTGGCGCGGGAATCGGGGCGCTTAGTGTTGCTGGCGAAGACAAAGTAAGTCCTGATCAAATTAAGCAGCGCTATGTCATCAATTGCTTGGCGCGAGACGGGTATGGTGTTATTGGTTGGGAATAATTATTAGCGTTTAAAAATCGCGATATAATTTATGTCTAAGTCGCGCAAATTCTCGCTCCACTCATCTTTTAATAAATTATAGCTAAAGCCACATAATTCTTTTAAATCAAGTTCGTGATTTTTGGCGATTGAATTTATTTCTGAGGGTTTTAAGAATTTATTCCAATCGTGCGTGCCAATTGGAAGCCACCTTAAAACATATTCGGCGCCGATTTTTGCCATCAATAAAGATTTTACGGTGCGATTTAATGTTGCGACAAAAAGTAGGCCGTCTTTTTTTACAAGCTTGCTGCAATTTTTTATAAATTCTTCAACATCGGCGACATGTTCAATGATTTCAAGGGCAAAAACCACATCGAAACTCTCGAGATTTTTTTCATCAAGCGTTAATTCTTCGACTAAATTTCGGCGATAATTTATTTCGAGTCCCGATTTTTGTGCGTGAATTTTGGCAACTGCGATATTTTTTTCAGAGGCGTCAACTCCAACAACTTCGGCACCCATTCTTGCGAAAGGTTCTGCAATTAAGCCTCCACCACAGCCAATGTCGATAATTTTTTTGCCAAGAAATGGTTGCGCTGAGCTTTGTTCAAGATTAAAATGTTCGATAATTTTTTTTCGAATGTATAAAATTCGCGTCGGATTAAATTTATGTAAAGGCTTGAATTTGCCGTTTAAATCCCACCATTCATCGGCGATTTTTGAGAATTTTTCTACTTCGCTTGCGTCAAAAGTTGTCATTTTTGGTCAGTTTGAAAATTAATCAAATAAGCCTTAAAAAAATAAGGTCATTATAGGTAAATTATTATTTTTTCTTTTTTGGCAATTTTTCAACATCGACCATTTCATAATTTTCGATGTGATTCATCCAATCTTTTTTAACTTTGATAAAAAGATAAAGTGCGACTCTAGCGCCCGCAATTTGTCCAATTTCAAGGCGTGATTCTGAGCCGATTTTTTTAATCATAGAACCGTTTTTGCCAAGAATTATGCCTTTTTGACTTTCTTTTACAACAAAAATTGTTTGATTTATTTTGATGTCGCCATTTTCTAAAACTTCGTAAGAATCGGTTTTAACATTGATTGAATAAGGCAATTCTTCGTGCAAATTTAAAAATAATTTTTCGCGCGTAATTTCGGACGCAACCGCGCGCATCGGGGCGTCGGTGATGTCGTCAGCGTCATATTGCCAAGGTGAAGGCGAACATTTTTCAAAAAGGAATTTTTTGAGTTCGACAAGGCCGTCTCCGCTTAAGGCCGAGATCATGAAAATGTCGGTTAAGCCTTGTTCTATCAAAGCCGCCGTGATTTCTAGAAGTTTAGTTTTTTTGACTAAATCGATTTTGTTGATGATGATTGCTGGTGTGAAATTGTCGCGTTTTAAGTCTTTAAGAATGCGCAAATTTTCTTGGTCAAGGCCGCGCTCGGCGTCGATTAGGAAACATACGAAATGTGAATCGCGAATTCCTTGCCACGCAGATTTTACGATTAGGCGCTCAAGAATTTTGTCGGAACGCGGAATAAAAACTCCGGGTGTATCAAGCAAAACAAGCTGAGATTCGCCTTCGATTAAAATGGCGCGAATCACGTTTCGTGTGGTTTGAACTTTAGGCGAAACGATAGAAATTTTTTGTCCCAAAAGCGCGTTGGTAAGCGTTGATTTTCCGGCATTTGGGGCGCCAACTAGGGCTATTAGAGCGAATTTTTGAGTCATTTTGTCTTGTTTTTATCTATTGAGATTTTCGTTTTCGCTTGAATTTTAGGGCTTGGCGAGGCAAATAAAATGTATTATT
>CAMCFD010000071.1 GCA_945874115.1 Rickettsia typhi
TCTTAACTTTCTTTCTTGTTCTATCAAAATCTCACGATCAAAAACTTAAGCGCGCAACACCGCTTTGTGATCAAGCGTCACTGAATCAATAATTTTTTTGCTAATTACATCAATTTCTTCACCGGTCAAACTTTTTTCAACCGGCTGAATCATAACACGAAGCGCAACAGATTTTTTACCTTCTTCAATATTTTTGCCTTGATAAATATCAAAAATATCAACTTGTTTAATCAAAATTTTATCGCAATTTTCAATAGTTTTCGTCAAGTCACCAATTTTCTGATTTTGATCAAGTAAAAATGCAAAATCGCGCCAAATAACTTGCAAATCACTCATTTCAAATGATTTTTTTTGCACCGACTTTGTTTCAAAAACAGTTTTTGGCAAATTGTCGCTAAAAATTTCGAAAATGTTAACATTGGTTTTCAAATCGAAAATCTTGGCAATTTTTGGATGAAGTTCACCAAAATATCCAACAATATTTTTACCAAGTTTCAAAGCGCCAAAGCGATGTGGATGATAATATTTTGGTGCGTTTTCAGCACTCAAATGTAGGCTCGAAGGCTTTAATCCAAAAACTTCGAGGCAATCATAAACATCTTTTTTTACGTCGAAAACATCAAAATCACGACTGTCATTATAATGATTTTGCTCTTTATTTTTGCCAGCTCGAAGCCCCGCAATCATTTGTTTTTGCTCATCTTGCGAACTTCCCAAAAACACTTTTCCAATCTCAAAGCTTGATAAGTCAACAAATCCGCGCAAATAATTTTTCTGATAAGATTGCAGCAAACCAACCACCAAATTCGGCCTCATATGATTAAGCTGTTCAGAAATTGGGTTTGCTAAAGTAAGATTTTCTTTTATTTCGCCAAATTCCTTCACTAAATTAGAATCGCAAAATGACCAATTGATATTTTCAACCATCGACGACGCAAGAAGATTTTTTCTGACATTGTCAAAAACATCAGTTGTAAATTTTGCAGGAATTATTTCGGGTTTTTGCGGCACAATTTTATCATAGCCATAAATTCTAACAACCTCTTCAACCAAGTCTACGGAAGCTTCGACGTCACTTCTGTGTGACGGAATTTTCACCAAAAATTTCTGCTTTGATTTTTCTTCACAAACAAAACCAAGATTATTTAAAATCTCCAAAGCCTTAATTGGCGACACTTCAACGCCAGTAATTTTATAAATCTTCTCAAGATCAAATTCAATTTCTCTTGGCGAGTCATTGAAATTTTTTGATTTAACTTGAACAACTTCACCAACTTCTCCACCACATATTTCAAGGATTAGCGAGGTTGCAAGATCGATTCCTGCTGAACAAGTTTTATGGTCAACGCCACGCTCAAAACGATAGCGAGCATCAGATAAAATGTTTAGTTTTCGACCCGAAAGCGCAACAGCCGCCTTGTCAAAAAACGCCGCCTCAAGCAAAATGTCGACCGTTTTTAAATCACACGATGAATCAAGGGAACCAATAACGCCAGCAATTCCAAGTAAATTTTCATCATCGCCAACAACTAAAATTTTATCATCTAAAACATATTCTTCTTTTTTTAGCGACATAAATTTTTCGCCGTTTCTAGCAAAACGAATATCGACACAACCCTTGATTTTAGAGGCATCATAAGCGTGCATCGGGCGATTTAGACAAAACATAACATAATTTGTGACATCAACCACCGCCGAAATTGAGTTTTGACCAATTGAAGCCAATTTTTCTTTTAACCAAGCCGGAGATTCGCAATTTTTTATGCCTTTAATTACGCGAAACGAAACCAAACCACAAGCATCATCAGCGCTTATTTTTGCGTCAATTTTTGCTGAATTTCCACCAAGATTTTTTTTGATTTGCAATTCTTTAAGAACACCAAAACCAGACGCCGCTAAGTCGCGCGCCACACCATAAACACCCAAACAATCACCTCTGTTTGGCGTAACATTAATTTCGATTATCGCATTATTTTTGCCATAAATTTGCGCAATTTTTGCGCCCAGTGGCCATTTTTCATCAATTTCAATTATGCCTTCACCATCAATTCCAAGGCCAAGTTCAGAAGCCGAGCAAAGCATTCCACAACTTTCAACACCGGCGATTTTCGCCTTTTTTATCACCATTTTATTTGTCGGAATCACTGCACCGATTGGCGCCAACGCCACTTTTATTCCACTTCGCGCATTTTTAGCGCCACAAACAATTTGCAAAATCTCACCAGAAACCGTTTCAACCTTACAAACACTAAGCTTATCAGAGTTTTCGTGTTTCTTTGCTTCGACAATTTTCGCAACCGCAAAAACCGCCAAATCCCTCGCCTCATCTTCAAGATTTTCAACTTCTAAACCAATAGCCGTAAGCTTCGCGCAGATTTCTGGCAAAGAAGCTTCGAATTCAAGATAGTCTTTAAGCCAAGAAACGGAAAATTTCATCAGAACCTCAATTAATGGACAAGCTTACTAATATCGTTAAGCGAATTTTTTACAATATTATTCGCGCGCTCTTTTTCAATATTTTGCGCACCCGATTGTATATTTTGCAAAGCCGAAGTCACAATTTTTGTTTTAATATCGCGAATTATTTTTTCTTCTTCACCCTTGATTCTGTTGTTTAAAGCGGTCATTTTTTTCGAAACTTCGCTTTCAAGTGCCAATTTAGAATCTTCCATAAATTTTTTGGCTTCAATTTCGGCGTCAAGCAACAATTTTTTTGAATTCGCAATCGCTAAATCATATTGCTTCTTACTTTCTTGCAATAAAATTTTCGCCTGTTCTTTCATTTCTTTAGCTTCAAGCAAGTCACTTGCAATTTGTTTTGATTGCTCATCAATTTTTTTCGAAAGAATTGGCCAAACATGTCTTAAAACCATGATGGCAAAGGCTAGGAACGCAATTGCAAGCCAAAATTTTTCATCAATTATATTGTGCATATCTTAATTAAATATTTTTGTTTCAATTAAATTCGATAAATCAACCACTAATTTATCGCTTTTTTCCTTAGAATTTTTTACCAAATCATCAATTTCAGATTTCGATTTCTCAATAATTTTTTGCGATTCATCTTTAAAATTCTGCATAAATTCTTCTCTTTTTACAGCAGCATTTTTCACCGCCAAGCTCAGAACCTCTTTATATTGTGACTCAGATTTTCTTGTTAATTCTTGCGATGTTTTTGAAATATCAGCAATTTCAGCTTCAAGTTTTTTCGCTAGGTTAATGTCAGAATCTATCACTTTTTTTCTGTCAGCGATAATATCGCGAATTCTTGGCAAAATTTTGCGTGCAAGAAAAATATAAAGCATCGCAAAGCAAATTGCGAACCAGAATATTTGTGATGAATATGTTGTAAAATCAAATTGCGGCATAAAATATTTATATAGTTAAGCTAAAAAACAAGCCAATTCGCGACATTTTAATGAGGCAAATTGGCCTGAAAAAACAAAGTTATTTAGAGAACAAGATCAAGAAAGCGATCAACACAGCGAAGATGCCCATAGCTTCTGCTAGACCAACCGCGATGTAAATATATTTTTCGATTCTTGGAGCAGCTGAAGGATTTCTTGCGATAGCATTGAAGAAATTGGCAAAAATATTACCAATTGCAATCGCCGCACCGGCCATTCCAAGTGAACACAAGCCAGCACCGATAAATTTAAGAGCAATAAGTTCCATATTAAGTAAAAATTGTGATTTTATTAAAAAATTAACAAAACCGATTAAAAATGACTAAATTTTAACAAAAATTGATAAAATTTAGATAAAAAGAGTAAAATTTGTTCAAATTATAACAAAAAATCAGGGAAAATTGATTTTTTTAATCCGACCAAGAAAGGCCAAATCAACAATTTTTTGTTATAATTCTTACAAAAATCACCTTGTTTATTCTTATATCATTTCCCACTAATGTGGAAAATGGCATTAGTGAGCTTTAGTGGTTTCGGCCAAATAAGCACAAACCAAAATCGCAAAAATGTAAGCTTGCAAAATTGCCACAAACAGCTCGAAGCCAGTCATAACAACGCTAAACAAGAATGGGAACACGCCCCAAATAACACCAAGACTTAAAATAAAACCCGCCACAACCTTAAGTAAAACGTGGCCCGCGACCATGTTAGCAAAAAGACGAACCGACAAAGTAATCGGTCTAATTAGAAACGAAAATAACTCGATTAGAAAAATCACCGGAGCCATCCAAAACGGCACGCCGCTTGGCAAGAACATATGAAGAAAGCCGAAAAAACCATTACGATAAATGGCAAAAATCGTCACCGTCAAAAATGACAAAAGCGCCAAAGATAACGTCACCGCAACTTGACTTGTGGCCGTGAAAGAGTAAGGCGTCATGCCGAGCACGTTACAAAATAAAATGAACAAAAATAAACAAAAAACCAACGGGAAGAATTTTTCGCCCTCTTCACCAATGCTGCCCTTAACCATTGAATGGACGAAGCCATATAAAGACTCAGCTACAACTTGAAATTTTGAAGGAATAAGCTGTTTTTTTCTGGTTGCGAAGTGTAAAAATAAAATGGAAAAAATCGTCGCCAAAAGCATGTAGAGCCCAGAATTGGTAAGACTTAAATCAATCGAGCCAATCTGAAAATCGAACAATTTCTTGATCTCAAATTGACTTAAAGGGCTGTGAGCCTCTCCGCCATGAGCAGAATCAGCAATTTGAGCCGCATCGACGACATTAGCGTCGGCCACTGTGTTTTGGTCCAGATCTTTTTTCACTTTTATTATAACAAAATTGTTGCAATATCAATTGCGTTAATAGAAAATATACTAAGATGACATTTTAACACAAAAAATCACAAAAGTCAATAAATAATGATTTTTTATCCAAATATACTGAAATTTATCAAAATAACCCTGATTTGGCTGATTTTCCTTGGTTTTGAGCATAGTTTTGCGGCGGTTGACCCATATTTTCGCGAAAACTTTACGGTTATTATGCGCGAAAATAAAGATGGATTGATTGAGCGATTTCAAGATTGGAGCATATATAAAGTTAAGCGCTTTGATAAAACAATATGTTATATGTTATCAATTCCGATCGAGAAAAAAGGCGATAAATTTAGGCGCGCCGAATCTTATTTTTTGGTGAGTGATCTTATAAATGACGCCAATGAAATTATGGTTTCTTCTGGATTTTATTACAAAAAAAATTCGGATATTGAAATTTCTTTTGGCCCAAAAAAATTCTATTTATTTTCTCACGAAAGTCGCGGCTGGGCTTATGATAAAAATGACGATATTGACTTAATTAAAGAAATGCAAAAGAACGAAGAATTTGTCATAACCTCGTTTTCTGATGCGGGCAAAATTGCAATCGATAAATATTCTCTGATTGGCTTTAGACAAGCTTATTTTAAACTTAAAGAAATCTGTAAATGATTGATTTTTTCACAACAAACAGCAAGACTTTGTTAATTTTAGTGATAATTTTTGTAAGCGTTTTTTTGTTGATTTTATTGATTCGTATAATTTTCAGTTTATTGTTTCACTTTGCAAAAAAGAAATATGAAAAACTCAAAAAATCAAATCCGTTTAAACGAAAAGAATTAAAGAAATATATTAAAGAAGAAGACGAATTGTTGAGAGAAATTCCAAAAGCACATTCACAAACTCGCGCTCACAAACTCGGCAAACAAGGGGCTGTGCAAGATGAAAGCTATGAACTTATGGCGTCGCAAGAACAACAGCTTGACAAGGAAGAAATGAATCAGGTTAAAATTGTTGATATTGTTAAGCCAATCGGCTTTTGGACTTCGATGATTCTTGGTCAAAAACTTACTTATTTAATTCAATCGGCACAAATTATTAATAAACGTGGAAAACAAGGATTTTGGGTTAGCATGATTGAAGCACAAGAGCAAGCCGCCGGAAGACAACACGGAAGAACGCGTTAAATTTTCACAAGCTTGCACAAAAAATCCTTGTCTTTATATTTGTAATATTGCTAATATTTCACATTATGTTATTAAGCGTCAATTTAACAAAAACAAAAATGACCAAAGTTTCTCACAAAATATTTTTTATAATTACACTTATTCTTACCTCATCTTGCGATGTTTTTAAAGATTTTCGCACAGATAATGAAAAGCCAAAAGTTCGCTTCGTTGATTTAGACGGAAATGCGCGCGCTGTGCAATTAAAAACACCTTCACAAAATATTGATGCACTTAACAAACAAGGCAATTTGACCGAACAAAAACTTATTACACAACCCGAAGCGAAGGTTTCATCAACACCAATGTCGCAAAATAAATATGCTAAGACAGATTCTGCGCTAAGTCAAACTTTAGCAATGCCAACTGACATTTCTCAAACAGCACCAAACCCAGAAAGCACGGGCCTTGAAGCGGTCGAGAACCAAGAAGTTGAAGAGGAAATCGAATATGATTTAACCGACGAAGGTGAAGCGGTTGTAAAAAAATCAGCCCAAAAAAGAATTGCTCAAACTGATAGAAATATTAGCAAGTCAAGCAAGGCGGCCTTAGAGAAAACTGCGCCGGTTGTGAAGTCTGAATCTGGTGTTAAAAAAGGAATTTATGTTCAAGCCGGATCTTTCAATTCTGAAATTCACGCACAAAATCACTTGAAAAAAATCAAAAAATTGGTCACAAAATCTACAAAATTAAATATTCAATCGGCCGAAGTTAATGAAACAATTTATCATCGCGTTTTGGTCGGGCCTTTTGCCAGCAAAAAAGCTGCTAATTCAATGATTTCTAAGTTGAAACAAAAAGGTCAAAAATCAATCTTAATTAAAGTTAAAGAATGATTGTAAGAAAATATTTAACACAAATTTTATCGGTTTTTGTTATATCATCTTGCTCTGCTACAACTGATTCTGCTAATCGCCAATTTGAAGAAAAATTCGCCAAAGAAGTTGCAAAAATAAACGCAGAACGCCAAAAAACGCAAGGACAACAACCTCAATTGGCACCACAAATTTCGTCGCCAAGAAATAACGATAGAGATTTTGAGAATCCCGCGAATTTGCTTGGCGTTTCTGGGCCGACCGAAAAATCTGCGGCTTTTGACACCAGCAAATTAAACCTTAAACAGCCGCAAAATTTCACTCCTGACTCTCAAGTTTTGAGTGAAGGATTGAAAAATTTTGCACCAATGCAAATTCCCCCAGACATATTTGAACTACGATATTCAACACGGCCTCATCCGCCTTTCGCAATGACCGGAGTTGAATTTGACGTTATTGAAATTCCAAATCAAGATGCTTACGGAATTAAATCGAATCTTGACGACAAACAATATTTACTTGCGGGCAATGATTCTTTGCAGCGAAGCATTGACAACACGCAAAAAACCAGAAGCGCGCAAGATGTTGAGTTTAGCAAAATCTTAATTTCAGAGCAAAAAAAATTAAAGAAAAAACAAAGAATCGATAAATTATTTGCTAAAGATGAAATTTCTCACAAAGAAGAAGTTGCGCAAAAAGAAGAAGAGTGGTTGACGGAAAGAAAGGCGAAAAATCAAGATCCGATAAGAAAAATAATTGGCGCTCAAATTGTGTCACAAAATTTGTCAAAAAATCGCCCAGTCGATCCAAATCAGGTTAAAAAATAGGTAAAAAAATAATGAAAAAATATTCCTTCACAACATTTTTATTTTTGTTCAGTTTTGTTTTTGCAACGCTT
>CAMCFD010000072.1 GCA_945874115.1 Rickettsia typhi
GCTAAAAAGTCAAAATTTGCGCAAAAACCGTTAATTTGTAAGTTTTACCCATTATTTTAAATTTTATGAATTTATTAGTCGGACTCGGAAATTACGGCAAAATTTTGTCTTTACATGCAATTATGCATGCCCCAGGTTATGGGGATCCCCGTTTTTGCCTTGCTCACAAAATTAAATGACATTTTTTAACCTTTTATACCATGAATTTATTAGTCGGACTCGGAAATTACGGCAAAAAATATGAAAAAACACGCCATAATTTCGGCTTTTTAGTTTTAGACGAAATAATTCGCGAATTTAATTTCGAAAAAATCGGCGACAAATTTTCTTCCGAAGCTTTTGTCGGCGAAATTTCAGGTGAAAAAATCATCGCCATAAAGCCACAAACTTACATGAACAATTCAGGAATTGCCGCGCTTTCGGCCGCAACTTTCTATAAAATAAATCCCGAAAATATTATCGTATTTCACGACGAAATCGACATTGATTTTGGCAAAATAAAAACAAAAATCGGTGGCGGAAATGCCGGACATAACGGCTTAAAATCAATCGACGAAAGACTTGGCAAAGATTATTGGCGCGTCAGACTTGGCGTTTCAAGGCCGCAAAATAAAGAATATGAAATTGCAGATTACGTCTTGTCAAAATTTAGTGACGAAGAATTAACAAGCGTCGAAAAAATCGCGCAAAACATTGCGAAATCAATGCCGAAATTTTTACTTGAGAAAAAATTCGATTAGCTATAACTTATAATAATTGCACCATAAAATTAAATAAAATATGAAATTCTTAAAAATAGCTATTATTCTTACTCTGATAAGCTTTCAGGGCGCGTTTTCACAAGAAAAAACGGCAAAACAAACTGAGAAAAAAGTTGAAAAAGTTGACGCAAAAAGCGTTAATGATATAAAAACTTTCGATTTTGAGAGAATTTTTACCGAAGCCGAAACTTATTATAACGCCGCAAAAAATTGGCAGAAAATAAAATGCACGTCGGCGAGCGGTTTCGTTTGCACAAAAAGAGAATGTCCGCGCTTAAATTTGGTCGAAAATTCACACATGATTCTTGACAAAAAAAGCGAAATTATTTCACTTTGCAAAGACAAAGTTTGTCGTTATTATCCGGCCGAATTCGAGCAAACCGGAGTTTTCATCAATGTTCGCGTGAAAGATTCGGACGGAATTTTAATCAGAGTTTTAGGCGACAGCAGATTCAAACAAAGTTCGATGATCGGCCTTGACGCCTACATTTCAAACGGCGTTTGTGAATCGGTGAAAAATGAAGTTAAACCTTAGTTTTTTGTGATTGATTTTGTTTGCGAGATTCATTTGAAATAGGTGTTTGTCCAACTATTGTGGCAGAAAATATAAGCACCACCAATTGACAAGAAACATTTTTTAGATAATACCAAGAAGAATAGAATTTCTCAATCACTTGTCGAGAAATATTCATAATTCATCCTTGATTTTTTGGCGCAAATTATTCCAATATTCAAGCCTCTTTTTCACTTCGCGCTCAAAGCCCCTTTCGTTTGGCTCATAAAATTTCGGCCGATTATTTTTTGATATTTCAAGCGGAAAATATTCCTGCCCAGAAAAACAATCCGGCGTATCGTGATCATAAATATAGCCTTTGTGAAAACCTTGATCTTTCATCATTTTCGTCGGCGCATTTAAAATATGTTTTGGTGGATGAAGTTGAGTCGAGTCTCTCGCAAACGCAACAGCCGCCTTGTGCGCGACATAGCTTGCATTTGATTTTGGCGCCGTCGCTAAATAAATCACCGCGTGACTCAGTGCATAATCTCCCTCGGGGCTCCCTAGAAAATCATAATTTTCTTTGCACGCCATAACCTGCAGAAGAGCGTTTGGATCAGCAATTCCGACATCTTCAGTCGCAAAGCGCGCAAGACGGCGCAAAATATAATATGGATCTTGCCCCGCAACCAACATTCGCGCCAAATAATAAAGCGCCGCGTCAACATCAGATCCACGCAAACACTTATGCAGCGCGCTTATCAAGTTAAAATGGAAATCCCCTTTATTATCAAATTGCGGCGAGCGTTTAGTGACAATATGCAAAAGATCGTCGCGCGTCAATAATTTTTGCGCGCCCTTTTCAGTCAAGTTTTCTTGCTGAAATTTACCCTTTGTCGCCTTCGCCAAAAAAGCTTGCGCGCCATCTCCAACAAACCCAAACAATTCTTCACTCGCATTCAACAAATATCGCGCATCGCCGCAAGCAAGCTCGATCAAAGCTTGTCGCGCATCATCATCAAGCGGCAGTTTTTTGCCCATAAAATTCTCGGCAAATTGCAATAATTTTTCGAGTGAAACATTGTCAAGCGAGTTGAGTGTTAAAACTTTACAGCGCGACAAAATCGCCGAATTAAGCGCAAATGAAGGGTTTTCAGTTGTTGTTCCGACTAAAATAATTGTTCCGTCTTCGACAAAAGGCAAAAATAAATCTTGCTGAGTTTTGTTAAAATGGTGAATTTCGTCAACCATCAAAATGGTTTTTTTCTTGACGCCTTGCGACAATAAATCGTTGCGATTATTTTTGGTGCGAATTTCATCGATAATTTTGCGAATCTCCGCCGTATTTGACTCGACCGCCGAAATCATCACGAAATCTGCCTGCGAAATATCGGCCAAAACTTTCGCAATCGTCGTCTTGCCAACGCCAGCCGGCCCCCAAAGAATCATCGACGGAACATTTTTTGACGCCGCAATCAAACTTAGCGCGCCAAACTCACCAAAAAGATGATCTTGCCCGACAATTTCACTAAAACTCTTCGGCCGAAGCAAATGAGCTAGAGGCTTTGCATTATTTTCCATTTTTATTGACAAAAATTTTTTTTCCACTATAATTATAGTGTGGCAGATTTTTTTTACCACAAAAAACACCAGATATAAACCTAAAAACACCAAAAATATGAACACTATGACACATCATTTTTTTACAATCGACACATTGCAATTTTCTAAAAGATTGCAAAAAGCCGGAATGAATCAAGAAATTTCTGAAGAATTAGCCGAAGCAATCAAAGAAAGTGCGTCGCAATCAGTTGATGGCCTTGCTTCGAAAAAAGATTTACAAGAATTAGAGCTTAAAATGGAGATGATGAAGAAAGACATAATCATCAAACTTGGAAGCCTTATGGTGATTGGAATTTCAATTCTCGCGGCGTTGATAAAATTGTAAAATGCGCTAAAATTTGCGGGGGCGAACAAAAATCACCCTCACAAAAAATATTGATGTTAGAAAATGCATAGAAGAAAAATCAATAACTCATAAACCCTTGCTATTCTAAGTTTGGCTCCTCATCCAAAAAACTATTTTCCTTGGAAAAACTTTTTGAACTTACCTTCCATTCCGTCAAAATCTTTTGCCTCAGGCAGTGGATCTTTTATCTTCGTAATATTTGGCCATTCTTTGGCATATTTGCGATTAATTTCAACCCACTCAACCAAATTTTCCGCCTCAGGAAAAATCGCCTCCGCGGGGCATTCTGGCACACAAACGCCACAATCGATGCACTCATCTGGGTCGATTACTAGCATATTTTCGCCTTCGTAAAAGCAATCAACTGGGCACACGGCAACGCAGTCGGTATATTTGCACTTCACACAATTGTCGGTAACAACGTAAGTCATAATTTTAATAAACAAATTTTGCGAAGACAAAAAAATTATCCTCGCGGAGATTATGATTTCTCAACTATTTTCGCGCCAATTTTTTGCGCATAATTTCTGTTTTAACTTTTATTAATGCCATAAAAACAAAATAAGAAAAATAGGCTCCAAATGTTAATAATAGTGGCTCTAGCATAGATTTGTCAATAGAAATTCCGCCTTTGCGAAAAATGCTCGCCGGCTGGTGCAGTGAATTAAAATATTCGACCGAAAATTTTATGATAGGAATATTGATAAAACCAACAATTGAAATGATCGCCGCAATTTTTTCTCCGCGCGATTTATCGTCAAAAGAATCGAGCAAAATTATATAGCCAAAATATAAAAACAACAAAATCAACATCGAAGTAAGTCGCGCATCCCACGCCCAATAAGTGCCCCAAATCGGCTTGCCCCAAAGGCTTCCGGTGATAAGAGTAATTGCACAGAACATCAGACCAATTGGCGCAATTGCGCGTGAAATCAAGTAAAAAAACGGATTTCTCCACACGAATCCACTAACATTAAACACCGCCATAAAGCTGTAAACCATTAGAGCCATCCACGCCGCGGGCACATGAATATACATTATATAAATCGCATTTGATTGTTGATAATCAAGAGGTGATTTTAGAATTGCCGGCGCCGCCAAAGCAATAAACACAAGCATTGCGACACAAGAAAACGGCGCGAAAAATGCGAAATTTTTATCGAAATTCTTGAAGTTCAGTAAATAATTTATCATGTTTTACTTTTTATTTTCGAGCTATAAAAATCGTTAAATAGCTCGCCAATTCTCTATCCATCAATTTTATTATTCCCGATCCACCTATTTTGTCATTCCCGCTACACCCATTTTGTCATTCCCGCGAAGGCGGGAATCTAATCAGCAATCAAGAAGCTTGCTGCCCAAAACAAATTCCTCTTTTAAACTTTCCCTTCCAAATAAGCCACCAGAAGCTCTTGCTTAACTTTTTGTTCACTCGAATTTTTAAAATCTTTCACAACAATTTCGCCTTTTGAAACTTCATCTTCACCAAGAATCAAAACAAATCGCGAATTATTTTGGCTCGCTTTTTTCATTTGTTTTTTGAAATTGCCCACATAAACAAAATCAGCGTCAATTCCTTTATTTCTAAGCTTTTGCACAATTTCAAACACTGCAATTTTTTGCGCCTCATCAACATAAATCACGCTGATTTTTTGCGCCTCTTTTTGCTTAATTTCAGCTAACATCATAAGCCTCTCAACACCAGCAGCAAAGCCAATCGCCGCAGTTTTCTTGCCGCCCATTTTCTCAATTAATTCATCATAACGACCACCCGCCAAAACAGTGTTTTGAGCACTTTCAACATCCATCACAAATTCAAAAACAGTCGAGGTGTAATAATCAAGCCCCCTCACCAGCCTTTGATTTAGCTTATATGACACGCCGAATTTCTTCAACAATTTGAGAATTTCTTCAAGCCTAACGCGCGCCTCGTCAGAATAAAAATCAGAAATTAGCGGCGCATTTTCACAAAGCTCAATATCTTGCAACTCTTTAGAATCAAGAATTCTAAGCGGATTTTTTTGTAAACGAACCAAAGAATCGGGCGATAATTTATCTTGATATTTCACAAAATAATCACGCAAAGCCGCTTCATATCTGGTTTTAGTCAGTGCACAACCAAGCGAATTAATTTGTAATTCAGTTTTATTTAAAATGCCCAAATCCTTTAAAATAGAGGTCGCAAGCAATATAAATTCAACATCAAGCAAATGATTTTCTTCGCCTAAAATCTCGAAATTAATTTGGTTAAACTGGCGTTGACGGCCTTTTTGCGGCCTGTCATAGCGAAAAATTGGCCCGTAAGAAAAGAATTTTTGCGGCAAAATTTGCTGTAATTCACCATTTGAAATAAACGCGCGAACAATGCCGGCTGTGAATTCGGGGCGCAAAGTTAAAAAATTATCGCCGCGATCTTTAAATTTATAAACCTCTTTTGAAATAATGTCTGAAGCCTCACCCAGATTACGCTCAAACACTTCGCTAAACTCAAAAATCGGAGTTTGCAACTCGTCAAAACCATAAGAAACCGCATTTTTTCGCGCAATTTCAATAATATTGTTAAAAGCCGCTATATCAGAGCCAAACAAGTCTTTCGTGCCCCTAACTGGCTGTAATTTATGATTTGACATTTATTATTTTTATATTTTTACCGTTTTTCGCTAAATTTAAATCACATCATAAATTATCAAGAAAATCCTCAATAATCCCAGAAATTCACCAAAAAACACTAGAATTTTAAATATTTTTAACTATGATAAGGCTTTTAAAGCTAAAAATCAATTGATTTCGATAAATGACTGACATTTCCCTAATTCGCAATTTCGCAATTATCGCCCACATTGACCACGGGAAATCGACCCTTTCGGATCGCCTAATTCAAGATTGCGGCGGCTTAGAGCTGCGCGAGATGACAGCGCAAGTTCTTGATTCAATGGATATCGAAAAAGAGCGCGGAATCACCATCAAAGCCCAAACCGTGCGCCTTCAATACAAAGCCAACGACGGCAAAACCTACATGCTCAACCTGATGGACACTCCGGGCCACGTCGATTTCGCCTACGAAGTCAGTCGCTGTTTGGCGGCGTGTGAAGGCTCGATTTTGGTGGTTGACTCAACTCAAGGCGTTGAAGCGCAAACGCTAGCAAACGTTTATCAGGCGATTGAAAATAATCACGAAATCGTTCCCGTTTTAAACAAAATCGACTTGCCCGCATCAGACCCCGACGCAGTAAAGAAGCAGATCGAAGAGGTTATCGGCATCGACACTTCTGACGCAATTTTAGTTTCAGCCAAAACTGGTGTCGGAATTAAAGACACGCTTGAAGCAATAGTAACAAGGCTTCCCGCGCCAAAAGGCAACCCGACTGGCGAGCTAAAAGCATTGCTAATCGACAGCTGGTACGACGCCTATCTTGGTGTCATCGTGCTTGTGCGCGTTCTTGACGGCGTTATAAAAAAAGGCCAAAAAATAAAAATGATGGCGGCGAACGCCACCTACACCGTTGATTCTGTTGGTTTCTTCACACCAAAAAAAGTTTTCTGCGATGAATTAAGAGCCGGCGAAGTTGGATTTATCAACGGCCAAATCAAACAAGTTTCTGATTGTAAAGTTGGCGACACTATCGTTTCTTCAACCAACGAAAACGCCGTGGCGCTTACGGGCTTTAAGCAAAACAAACCCGTAGTATTTTGTGGAATTTATCCAATTGACGCTTCTGATTTTGAAAAATTTCGCGACGCGCTGGGAAAATTACACTTAAACGATGCCAGTTTTGAGTTTGAAGCAGAAACCTCAACAGCTCTCGGCCACGGCTTCCGCTGCGGTTTCCTCGGCCTTCTTCACCTCGAAATTGCCATCGAAAGACTCGAGCGCGAATTCGATTTAGACCTTATAACAACAGCTCCCTCAGTGCTTTATCGCATTCACAGCACCAAATCGCGCAATTTAACCGAGGCCGAGCGCGAAGAAGATGTACTCTACATCCACAGCCCAGCCGACATGCCCGAGCCACAAAAAATTGACTTTATGGAAGAGCCGTGGATCAAGGCAACCATTATGACGCCCGACGAATATCTCGGCTCAATTTTAGAACTCTGCACCAACAAACGCGGCATCCAAAAAGAGCTGTCATACGTTGGAGACCGCGCGATGGTGGTCTATCGATTGCCCTTAAACGAAGTTGTTTATGACTTTTACGACCGCCTAAAATCATGCTCGCGCGGCTATGCCAGCTTTGATTGGCAAATGGACGGCTATGAAAAAAGCGACCTCGCAAAATTAGCAATCTTGGTCAACGCCGAACCCGTAGACGCTCTGTCAATCATCACCCACAAAACCCGCGCCGAATCTCG
>CAMCFD010000073.1 GCA_945874115.1 Rickettsia typhi
ATTAAGAAAAAAGAAAGAATATTCATCTTATTTTCAGACAATTGTAAAAGATTCTTTTGTAAAAATGCATCGAGCAGTTCCAAAAAATCGTAGCGATTTTAATGGAGAAGTTAATGATTTTATATACAGATTTAATTCGGCCTTTACACTGAATCAAGATATATTCTTTGAAGCTTTTCATCCAATTATTAATGAACAATCTTTAAAATATTTTTATCCACATGTAATGAGTCGCAGTTACCTTCAATATAATTGTGCGCAGGATTTAAGAAATGCTAGACAACAAGACATCACTAATCTTAATAATTTACAATTTAATGCTAATCTAATTTTAGATAATGTTCCTTACGATAACTCTACTAATGCACTTTCATTTCTTAGCAAAAATGCGCAAATCCGTAAACCATTGCCTTATTACAAATTACATGGTTCCTTGAATTTTATTGCCGCAACTGGCGCGGTTCGGGATGAATCACCGTTTGATGTAAGTCCATGGGGAGATAACAAGGATATCCTAGTAATGGGCAGCTCAAAACCCGAACAGATTGACAAAATACCTCTTCTTAAGAAATATCACGAAGACTTTGAGGAGACTCTAAAAAAGACAAAAAAATTAATGATAATTGGATATAGCTTTGCGGATTATCACATAAATAAAAAAATATTTGACGCAGTAGAAAAATCTGGCTTAAAGTTTTGGATTGTTGATACAGCTCCATTAAAAAATCTTATCGAAAATGCAGCGGCAGTTTATTTAAAAAATGATCGTCCAGAACTTGATATAAGAAATTGTGGGTCAGGAAATAAATGGAGGACTGAAGTCAATAATTTGTTCAAAAGGGGTTTAATATCTATTAGCAATTGCTCTCTTCATGATATTTTTAACAAAAATCATATTGAGCTTGATAGAATTTATGAAAATTTTTTTAATTGATGGGATTTTAAAAGATAAAAAAAATAGGTGCTAGGCTACTTTTCATTTTTATTTCATCTTTACTTTTAATTAACTTTGAGCTTATATTTCACTTGTGTTAACTTTATAAGAACCGTAAACAACATTAACAAAAAATATGTTTGAGAGAATTTTGAATTTTTTAAGAAGGGCTCCTTACATTGGCAGAGCTGTTAATTATTTCGTTCCAGTTTATGAGCAGAGAATTTCTGGTTTTCTTGAAAGATGTCGAGAATTTTCTGCAAACGAAAGATATAATGCCAATAAAGAATTATTATTAAATGAATTTGAAGTTTTGGTAAGGGAATTTCAAGGGGTTTATGATTATAAAAGAGATGATCATTATTTTATTTTACACTCTCCTTTAATTTTATTTTGTGCGATGGGTGGGAATCAATTAAATTATGCTGATTTCTTCAATGTATTAAAAAGGAATAATTTTGATTTTAATATAACATTTCCCGATGATAGTGAAATTACATCCGGCAATAATGCGCTTATAAATGCAATTGCAATTGCTGAAAATTATTCAGCCCTTGCTTTGCTTAATTTTGTTACACGAGAAAGAATTGATTTTAATATAAATTGCCAAGATGCTGTTTTGCAAAATACTGCTTGTATTCTAGCGATAGCAAAAGGATATAAAGATAAAAGCGGTGATGGCAGAAATTTGACGGTATCAAATTTAGAATTAGCGAGAAAAATGATCGAGGATTGTGCGGCTGATGTGAATTTAAAAAATCGTTTTGGTTATACCGCTCTTGATGTTGCTGTTATGAGAAGAGATGATGATTTTATTGATTTAATTCTAAATTGCAGGTCTTTACAAAAAGATACGATAGAAAATGCTCTTGATATATTATCTGATCCTAATTCGCAAGGTGAAGATTTTTTATTTGATAAAAGTGTTAACATGCTTTACAAAACTTTATTCTTTAATGGCGGTGGAGATGTGGTTATTAAACCTCTTGAAAAAGATTTATTTACCGTGGAAAAAACGGAAGAATTAAAGCGAAAATTGTGTGATAGATTATCGAAATATGATCAGAAGCCTGGTGTAGAAAATTTTAGTGCATCAAGAGTTGATCAAAAAGGAAGTTTATTAGGGGTTCAAATCTAGCTCTAGCTTTCATTTCTATCGTTCGTTTGCCTAAAAATTGGTATGAACTTTTAGGGTCGTTTTTGTAGGGGCAAACCTATGTGTCAGCCCGCTAACATACAAGATTTCGCATCATGTTTCAAAAATGTGCTAGGTTAATTATTTATCTAAAACCTGAATTCATCCACCCCATTATCATGTCATCCGATAATTTTCCTTCCGCATCAAGGATGCGATTTTTCTGAACGCCTTCAATCACAAAGCCAACCGATTGGTAAATTTTAATCCCAAGTTTATTGCTTTCGCGCACATTTAACTCGACGCGGGCAATATCAGGGCGGTTTTGGCGCACTTCGTCAACAAAATCACGAAATATTTTTTTGCCAAGACCTTGTCCGAAATAAGATGGGTCAACAGCCAAAGACATGTTTCCAAGTGTGTGTTTAAAAGCTTTGGGCTCAAGTTTATAGCTTATCAAGCAAGCGGTGATTTTTTTATTTTCATCGGTGATGACTAATCCAAGTCCGTCTTTCGTGGCTTTGTCAATAATTTCGCCGATATATTTTTTGGTGATTTCTTGCGGAGTTCGCGCCAATCCCTCTTTGATTGCGGCCGATTTTTTATAAAGCGCAACAAGTTCGCTCAAATCAGATTTTTTGATTTTTCTAGTGCTAAAATTCATATTCTTAATTTACAAAATGTTGCATGAAATTTCAATTGCTTCTAAAGGTCTGGCTTGTGGATATCGCAAGCCAGAAACATTTCTATCTCCCCTAAAAATTTCGCGAATTGCGTCTATTTCTTCTACGGTTTTTTTGGTTTTTTCGTTTAAAAGCGACATGTGATTCGGATTTATTTTTCTCGCATAATCATGACCCTTGTAAAGGCTTTTTAAATTGAGATGGTCGCCGTTTACTTTATGCACATATTTTGTGTGTTTTTCTTTGCTCATTGATGACAGCGAGTCTCTTCTTTGGTCGAGAGTTGTGCTTTTCATCTCGATCCATTTTATTTTATCAGTGTCGCTTTCAACAAAGGTTTTGATAAATTCTGCGTCTGTTAAATAATGTTTTAAAACGTTGACAGAAAAAATTGTGCAAGAATAATTGTCTCGTTGCGTTGAATTATAATTCGACACAAAGCTAATTTTCAGATTATCTTTTTCTAAAAGTTTGGCTTCAAGCGTCGTATAGCTTAATTCTGATTCAAAATCGAATAAAACAAATTTTTCTTCGTGATTTTTTACTAACAATAATGGGTTGCAGTGCCTAATTCTTTGATCGACAGTGGTTTTAAGCATTAAAATTCCGACAGCTTCTCCCACTTTCATTTGCGACATATAAAATTTGAGAATTTCTTCAGTATTTTTCATTAAAGAATCTGCGTTTCCTGCGACTACATCAATTAAAATTCCATATTTTCTCTTGTAAATTTGGGCAATTTTTTTGAGGGTTTTTTCATCAAGCAAAACAAACTGTAAATTATGTTTATTTTCTCTAATTTCATAGCCACAATCTTCAACTTTGAAATTTCTTGACATAGTTAAGTCGTTTGAGAATTTTTGAAATTGAGCGCTACTAAATAAACCTCCGACGAGTCTTTTCTTGATGAATCTGGCTTAAAATATTTTACGCTTTCGAAGTTGGCGCGAAGAATTTTAATAAGTTCGTCTGAATTTCCGCCTTGAAAAAGTTTGCCGACAAAACATCCGCCTTTGTTGAGAATTTTTGTTGCAAGTGTCAAGGCCTCTTCAAGCAAAGTTATAATTCGCAAATGGTCTAGAGACGCGTCACCTGTAGTGTTAGCGGCCATGTCAGAAAGCACAATATCACATCTCTCGCGCTTGGTGTTTTCGCGTAGAAGTTCGATAATTTTTTGTGGCGCGTCGTCATCTAAAAAGTCTTGTTGAATAAAAACGACACCCGGAATTCGGTCAATTTCAAGAAGGTCGATGCCGATAACGTTGCCTTCGCCGACTTTATCGACCGCGATTTGGCTCCAGCCACCGGGCGCCGCACCTAAATCGACGACGATTTTACCTTTTTTGAACAACTTAAATTTTTCGTCAATTTCGATAATTTTGAAAGCGGCGCGCGAACGATATCCGGCCTTTTGCGCCTTGATAACAAAGGGATCATTAATTTGACGAAGTAGCCATTTTTGCGAAGATTTTTTTAAGCGTTTAGCTTTTTTTAGCGAATTTGTTTTTTTCGGCATTTTATAAATTTTTAGTGCTGTTTTGGTGGCTTAAATTTGTCTGCCGAGTTTATTTTCTTGCGCACGAAACGATCTCATGCGTAAGATTTTTTCTTGGCTGAGCTACAAAATTATTCCCACTCAATCGTGCCTGGTGGTTTTGAAGTATAATCATAAACCACGCGGTTAATTCCCTTGACTTCATTGATTATGCGCGTTGTCACATTGCATAAAAATTCTGGGTCAAATTTATAAACATCGGCGGTCATTCCATCAACCGAGTTTACGGCACGCAAAGCTAACACGTTTTCATAAGTTCGTCCGTCGCCCATAACGCCAACGGTTTTCACTGGCAACAAAACTGAAAACGCCTGCCAAATCTCGCGATAAAGCCCAGCTTTTTTGATTTCGTCGATATAAATTGCATCAGCTTTTTGCAAAATATCGATTTTTTCTTGACTGATGTCGCCAATGATGCGAATAGACAAACCGGGGCCCGGGAAGGGGTGGCGATGAATTATATTTTCGGCGAGACCAAGCTCGGCGCCAAGTTTGCGCACCTCGTCTTTAAATAACATGCGCACGGGCTCAAGCAATTTCAACTTCATATTTTCTGGCAATCCGCCAACGTTATGATGCGACTTGATTGTGTGGCTGGCGCCTTTATTTGGGTGGCTCGATTCAATAACATCGGGATAAAGCGTGCCTTGTGCCAAAAATTCGGCGCCATCAATTTTAGCCGATTCTTTGTCGAAAACTTCGATGAAAGTTGCGCCGATAATTTTGCGTTTTTGTTCGGGGTCAGAAATGCCTTTAAGCTTAGAAATGAAAAGCTCGCGAGCGTTGACATAGATAAAATTTATATCGATTTTTGAAAAAGTTTCTTGAACTTCCTGCGCTTCGCGAAAACGCAAAAGGCCGTGATCGACGAAAATGCAAGTTAATTGTTTGCCAATTGCCTCAGAAATTAATGCCGCGACAACAGACGAATCAACGCCGCCTGAGAGTCCGCAAATGACTTTTTTGTCGCCAACAATTTTTTTCACACGCGCAATTTCTTCGCTTTTGAAATGGCCCATTGTCCAGTCTTGTGGCGCTTTGGCGATGTTAATGACGAAGTTGCGAAGCATCATCCGCCCGTCGAGAGAATGTTCAACTTCGGGGTGAAATTGCACACCGTAGATTTTGCGGGTTTCGTCGGCGATTGCGGCGAATGGCGCGTTTGGCGTTTTTGCGATAACTTCAAAACCAGCGGGAATTTTCTCAACTTTGTCGCCGTGGCTCATCCAAACTTGGCTGAAAAGACCGGTTTTTATTGGTGTCAAATGGGGATATGGGTCAGTTTCTTGGCTTTGCACCATTCCAACATTTTCTAAAAAATTTGCGTCATTGACGATTTCAATAAAAGCCTTCCCAAACTCGCGATCATGCGCTTCGCCAACTTTTCCACCCAGCAAATGACAGATCAATTGTTGGCCATAACAAATTCCAAGAACAGGCACACCAAGCTCAAACACAGCTTTATCAACCGTCGGTGCGTCAACCGCGTAAACCGATTCCGGCCCACCAGAAAGAATAATGCCGTGCGGCTTCAGCGCCTTAATTTCAGCGAGCGTGATGTCGGGATTTTTAACCTCAGAATATACATTAAATTCGCGAATTCTGCGCGCAATAAGTTGAGTTACTTGGCTTCCGAAGTCGATGATTAGAATCATAATTGTTTTAAATATTAACGGGAAATGTTGTAATTATAGCTAAAAAACGCGTTTTGTCAAGAGAAATGCTGAATTGATGCGTAAAAAACCCACAAATTAGTGTGAAAAATGGCGATTTAATCAAGTTTTTGATAGGTGCGGCTGGCTGTCTGGTTGAAGTCGAGACGCACCACCAGTGGCCGTCGCGAGAGTGGTTGAACTTGGCACAATTCGCCTATCTGCTGCGGCTTCTAGTGCTCTTGCACCAGTTTTTTGCGTTGTTGGCGCAATTTCTCGAAAAAATCTATTAATAGTCGTGCATGAGGCTTGGTGTGTTGCGGCGTAATTTTTCGTAACATTTGCGATAATTTCGCGAAAATCGTGGCGAGATTGTATGCCAAAAATATTTATGCCATCTGTTCTGGTGATAAGTTCTAGGCGGTGCAAAAGTTCTTCTTGAGAGGGATTCGTCTCGAATAAATAGCGTTTTAAAACTTTATCCAAAGTTTGTGGCGTAAAGACATTCCAAGTGCTTTCGCCTCTTTCATTCACCGATGGAATTTGATCCTTTAACAATCTGTTGACAAAAGTTGCAACAGGATTTTCTGTGGCGGGAAGATTTAAATATTCGATAAAATTTCTAAAATTGCTAAATATTTTTTTTAGTTCGACAGCTTCTTGATCGCCTAATGACCCGACATTTCTTGGATTATCTGAAAATGGATATCGAATAATTTCGTCTGTTAGTTCGAGTGGAAGCAGTGGTCGCTGAAACGGCGTGGCCGAGTTGAGCCCTTCATACATTGTCTGAGCTAATGTTTCTGTGATATATTGATATTTTGCTTCTGATTCAATATTTATCATATCTAAAACATTAGGATTTTGCGAAATCAGTTGAAACAATTCAAGAATTAGTGGTTTTGTTAAAATGTCTGTTGACGCAAAAATTCTGGTGATTTCTTGATATAATGGCTGAAGCTCTTTATTTTGCGCTATTCTTGCACGCAAATTTGCTGAAATGGCGCGATCAACTTGACTTAGAGATTGAAAATTTAACGCGGATAGGGCTAGGTTTCGCATCAAAATTTCTAATCCAGAGTCGAAGAAATTGTTGGACGAGATATCTAATTCGCGCAGTGTGTTATTTTGCGCAAAGTCTTGAGCGCTTGAATTTGGATCGCTAGAAAAAACAAGGCGATTTCCTGAAATATTCAAGGCAATTAAGTTTCTATTTTGAGCCAAATATTTCGCGCCTTGATTAGTGATTTTATTATCGCAAAGATTTAAATGAGTGAGAAATTGGTTCGCGGCAAAAGCTTGTGCGCCAATTTGCCCGATGTCGTTGTTTTGAAGATTTAAAGATGTTATGAATTGACTTTGAGCTAAAATTTGTGCGTCAAGGTCAGTGAGATTGCTATTAGTAATTCTCAGACTTCTAAGAACTGGGTTTAGAGCCAGAGCTTGTAAGGCTTCTTCATGGATTCTATTGTTAGAAATATAGAGATTAATGATCGATTGACTGGTGGCAAGAGCCTGTGCGCCGGCGTTGGTTA
>CAMCFD010000074.1 GCA_945874115.1 Rickettsia typhi
TGTCTAAAAAATGTGAGTTACTTAATGTTGGTGTGATGAGTGGAAACAATGTTTCTCACTCTAATCGTAAAACAAGAAGAAAGTTTTATCCAAACTTGAAAGTTGTTTCTTTGAAAAGTGAAACTTTAGGAGTTGATTTAACTCTTAAAATTGCCACTTCTACTTTGAGAACAGTTAATAAATTTGGCAATATTGATAACTTTTTAGTGAATTGTCGTTTTGCAAAATTGACCGACAAAGCAAAAGCTTTGCGCGTTAAAGTCAAAAGAAAATTGATTAAAAACGGAACAATTAACGAAGTTCAAATCGTTAAAGAAAAAAGAGTTAAAGTAACAGCTAAAGCAGAATAAGCTTTAGTTTGGTTTTTAAAAGAGAAAGTTTTTAGGGTTCGTCTAATTAATTTTAGGCGAGCCCTTTTTTGTTGTGCGAGTTTTGTTGGTTGTTTGAAAAAGTTCGACTTATTCTTCTTTGAATCCGCTAAAATTAACGACTTTACACTCTTCAATTTCGAGATAATCTTGGCAATATTGCAGCTTTCTGCACTCATCATTGATTGGTGTGTTCATGCAATCTTGTGGCGCCGTGTGCTTTACTAGAGCCTTGTCTTCGCCTGGAAATTTGCATAATTTGAGGTTTTTTATCGCATCAAATTCGTTGTTTTTTGAGTTTACGACTGCCATAATTTTTTGAGAATTAGTTTTTGGTGCGAAGACTATAAATTCAGAAAATGGCGTAAAATCATATTCATCGTTGAAAAAGCCATATTCTTTGTGGGTTTTTTGAGAATCGTGCAAAGTGTAAAAATCATATAAAAATTTTGTTATCGCGCAATCAGAAACTTCCTGTTTTTCATTTTCTAAAATTCCTTTTGTTAAAATTAAATTTTTTACTTCGCCGTTTTCAACTTCAAATGAAATTGTGTTTTGATTTTTCGTTGATAATTTATAGCTTGAGTCCTTGATTTTAAAGATTTTTACTGTATCATTTTGAGTCTGAAAAGCGATAATTTTTGATTGAAAAACAACCAAATCTGTTTGGTGAAAATAAGGAGTTTCATCGGTTTTTTTATCACGAAAAAAACAGCTTCCCTCAATTATTTTTTCGCAATTAGCGACGCTTGCTGGTATTTCTAGAAAATAAGAAGAATCGATCGCGATATTTAATTCTTTGGCGATTTTTGGCTTTGCAAAGGCGCTGTTGGCGCTTAAAAAAATTGCGAGAAATAGTGTAATTTGAATATAAAAAATTTTCATAATGCAAAATTATTATGTAGATTCACAAAAATTGTTTACGAAAGCGATTGAATCTGTTTATAAAAAACAAGTTGTAGCAATTGATACTGAATTTACACGACAAAAAACTTATTATCCAATATTATCTTTGGTGCAAATTGCAGTTGGAGATGAAATTTTTGCCGTCGATTGTTTGGCGGACATTGAATTGAAGCCAATTTACGATATTATTTCTGATCAAAAAATAAAAAAGATTTTTCATTCTTGCTCGCAAGATTTGGAAATTTTTCACCAGAAGGATAAAAATATTGCGCAAAATGTTTGCGATATTCAGTTGATGGCGAATTTTTGTGGGATTGGCTACAATATCGGATATTCGGGGATTGTCGAAGAATTGATTGGCGTGAAGCTTGATAAAAAAATGCAAAATAGTGATTGGCAAAGTCGTCCGCTTAGCAAAAGGCAAATTGAATATGCGATGCTTGACGTGACTTATTTGGAAGAGATTTACCAAAAATTATGGACGATTTTGCTTGAAAAAAAGCGCGAGAAATGGTTTTTGCAAGATATGGAAAGCGTTGTAAATGAACCTTCGGTTGAGAATAGAGACAATTTATTGCGTAATTTTATTCGCGATAAAAAAGGTTATGCGAAAAGCGGAAAAAATTTGGCGAAATTGAGGCATTTAATTTTGTGGCGCGAGAAAATGGCGCAAGAAATTGATGTTCCAAGGAGACATTTTTTGTCGGACGAAGCGCTTGAGAAGATGGCGATTGGCAATAATTTTAATGTGAATTTGAGCGAGAAAAATATTTGCGAGATTAAAAATATTTTTGCACAAATCGAGAGTGGAAATAATGATGTTGATTTAGAAGAAAAAATATATATTATGAGTGAAGCTCAGAAAAATCAATATGTTACGGCGAAAAATATGGTTGCAAAAATCGCTGATGACGAAGGTTTGAAAGAGCAATTTTTGGTGACATCGGGCGTTTTGAAAGACGTGGTTGCGAAGAAAAAAAGAGTTGATGAATTGGTTTTTGGTTGGCGCTATGATTTGATTGGTGGAAAATTGGAAGAACTAATTTCTTAAAATATGAAAAAGAAAATAATTGTTGCAAATTGGAAGATGAATAATGGTTTTGACGAGGCTGACCAGTGGTTCTTGGGGCTTTTGCAAAAACATGAAACTGAGAAAAACGTGCTTCAAAATGTTGATGCGGTTGTTTGTCCGTGTGTGATTTTAATTGACAGCATGGCGGCGAACCTTGCGGATTATAGCTTCGACAGTGTTGAGAAAAATGTGGCTTTGCAAAATAAGGCCATCGAAGAGTTTAAAGAAGAAGAATTGACAAAAATGGTTTTGGCTCAAAAGCCTCTGTCTATTGGTGCGCAAGATTGTCATTATGAAAGTTTTGGTGCTTTTACGGGTGATGTTAGTGCAAAAATGATTGCTGAAGTTGGTTGTGAATATGTGATTTTGGGTCATAGCGAGAGAAGGCAAAATCACGTTGAGTCTAGCGAAACTGTGTCGAAGAAGGTGTCGGCTGTTGGTGCGCAAAAATTAATTCCGATTTTGTGTGTTGGCGAAAGCAAAGAGATTCGCGACGCCGGCTCTCATCTTGAATTTGTTTATAAACAGTTGATGGAATCGGCGCCAAAAACCGAAAAATTCAAGAAATTCGTGATTGCTTATGAGCCGATTTGGTCAATAGGGACGGGCGTTGTGCCTTCTGTTGCACAAATTAAAGAAATGATGAATTTGATTCATAAAGTCGCGAGAGAAAAATTGTCGCATTTAGCTGATGAGTTTTTTGTTTTGTATGGCGGCTCGGTTTCTGTTGATAATTCTGGCGAGATTTTGGCTATTTCTAATCTTGACGGGCTGTTGATTGGCAAGGTTAGTCTTAATGTTGATGACTTTTTTAATATTTGTAAAAAAGCGTCTGTTGCGACGTCGGTTTCGGTTTAATTTAGAGTTGTTGGAAAGTTTTTCAAAGTATGTTTTTTTAATTTATTTTTTTAATTTATTTTATGACAAATTTTCGTATAGAGACCGATTCGTTCGGTGAAATCAAGGTTCCATCTGGTGCATATTATGCGGCGCAAACGCAAAGAAGTGCGCAAAATTTTCCGATTTGCAATGATAATGCGGGGCATAAAATGCCAAAAGAAGTTGTGCGCGCGATGCTTTTGGTCAAGAAAGCTGCGGCTTTGACGAATAAAGATTTAATGAAGGCTGATCCTAAATCTAATGAATTCAAGAAATTTTCTGCAGAAATTGCTGATAAAATTGTTGATGCGGTTGATGAAATTTTGGCTCGTTTCGACTGGTTTTATGATAATCATTTTCCGCTAGTTGTCTGGCAGACTGGCTCTGGGACGCAAACGAACATGAATGTTAATGAAGTTATTGCGGGTGTTGCTAATGAAAAAGCAACTGGTGTGAAAGGTGGAAAAGCGCCGATTCATCCAAATGATCATTGTAATTTAGGACAAAGTTCGAATGACACTTTTCCTACAGCCATGCATGTTGCGACCGTGTTGTTGACTTATGAAAAATTATTACCGACTTTGGTGCATTTTTCAAACGAACTTGCGCTTAAAGAAAAAGAATTCGCCAAGATTGTTAAGATTGGTCGCACACACACGCAAGACGCGACTCCGGTGACTTTAGGGCAAGAATTTTCGGCCTATAAAGTTCAGGCGCAAACTTCGGCGGTTTTTATTTCGCAAGCAATTTCATATGTTGTTCATTTAGCGCAGGGCGGTACAGCTGTAGGAACGGGACTAAATTGTCATCCAAAATTTGCTGAAGAATTTGCGAAAAAAATTACTGAAGTTTCCGGTTTTAAGAAAATTTATAGCGAATTAGTTAATCTAGAATTATGTCGTACAACCTTGGCGGACGGCGTTTGGAAGGTTAAAGATTCTAATTTATTTCAGCTTGGATTAAATTATGGCGATAATTTTTATACAAATAAAAATAAATTTTTTGCACTTGCTTGCAATGATGAATTGGTTAATTTGTCGGGAAGTTTGAATTCTCTGGCGGCGTCGGTTATGAAAATCGCCAATGACATTCGCTTTTTGGCTTCGGGCCCGCGCTCCGGTCTTGGCGAAATTAGTCTTCCTGAAAACGAACCCGGATCGTCAATTATGCCAGGAAAGGTTAATCCGACCCAGTGTGAGGCTTTGACGATGATTGCGTGTCAAGTGATGGGAAATCACGTTGCAGTCACTGTTGGCGGTTCTAATGGCCATTTTGAGCTGAATGTTTTTCGTCCAATGATAATTCGCAATATTATCGAATCGATTAATTTGTTGAGCGATGGAATCAACAGCTTTATCGATCAATGTCTTGTTGGAATCGTTGCAAATGAGGCCCGCATAAAGCAATTGCTTGAGCAATCTTTGATGCTTGTGACGGCGCTTAATCCTTATATTGGTTATGATAATGCGGCGAAAATTGCGAAAAAAGCGCATAAAGACGGAACAACTTTGAAGCAAGCGGCTCTTGAGTTAGGATTGGTTAGTGAAGCGGATTTTGATAAATGGGTTGTTGCAAAAGATATGGTTTAAAAAATATCTAAATATTTAAGAAAAATGCCTTATCCGAGAAAAACTGTTGCTGAGATTGATTTGAGGGCTTTGGCGGCTAATTTTGCGGCTATAAAATCTTTATTGAAGCCGCAAACGAAATTGACTGCGGTGGTTAAGGCTAATGCCTATGGTCACGGCGCGGTGCCAATTGCGCAAGAGCTTGAAAGGCTTGGCGCCGACATGTTTGGAGTTGCGTGCGTTTATGAAGTGGCTGAATTAAGAAATGCGAAAATAAAATTACCAATTCTTAACATGGGGCCAACCTTTATAGATGAGGCTTCTGCGGTGTTTGAATATAATTATATCCCCACAGTTTTTTCTTTTGATCTTGCGAAAAAAATTTCCGAGATCGGTCTAAGTCTCAATAAAAAAGCGCAAATTCATATTAAGGTAAATAGTGGAATGAACAGGCTTGGCGTGGATTTGGAAGATGCTTTGCAATTGATTCTTGATATTCGTAAATTACCAAATATTGAAATTTCTGGCTTGTTTACACATTTTGCTGACGCCGACGCGCCTAGTTCTGGCGTGACAGAAATTCAGTTGCAGAAATTCGACGAGATTTTGCAAAAATTAAGTGATGCAAAAATAAACATTCCACTGATTCACGCGTCTAATTCTGCCGGTGTTTTGTTTTGGCGCGATGTCGAATTTGATATGGTGCGCGTTGGCTCGGCGCTTTATGGATATTCCCCATCTGATGATGAGAAATTAAAATTGCCTATAAAATTGCAGCCCGTAATGGCTCTTAAAACTTACGTTTCCTTCGTGAAAACTTCTGAAGCAAATACGCCGATTTCTTATGGCTGGACATTCTTTACCAAAAAGAAATCGGTGATTGCGACGCTTGCGATTGGCTATGCGGACGGGTTGCGACGCTCTCCTTATAATTGCGCACAAGTTTTAGTTGGTGGAAAAAAAGCGCAAATCGCGGGCAGGGTCTGTATGGATCAGACCATAATTGACGCTGGTTCTATCGATGTTAAAGTTGGTGATGAAGTTGTTATAATGGGCAAACAAGGCGATGAAGAAATAGATGCTTGGCAAGTTGCAAAAGCAATCAAGACAAGCGTTTATGAGGTTTTGACAAGCGTTGCTTCTCGCGTAACAAGAATTTATATAAGATAATTTTTGGCAAAAAAATGAGCGAAAATAAAAATTTTGACATAACTATAATTGGTGGAAGTTTTGCGGGAATGTCTGCTGCGCTTGCACTGGCACAGATTTCTGATGATTTGAAAATTGCAATTATTGAGAAGCAAGATATTAAAAATCACGACCGAAAGCGCGATGGGCGTGGTTATGCGATTTCGAACAAATCACTGGCGCTGTTCAAAGAAATTGGAATTTATGACGCCGCAACAAAAGATTCTGGCGTAATCGCCGACATAAAAATCACTGATTACAAAAGCCCCGTAATCGTTGATTTTCTAAGCAAACAAGGCGGTGAGAAAAATTTCGGCGCGTTAATTGAAAGCTTTATTATTCACAATGCGCTGCGCGATAAAGTTTTAGAAAAGAAAAATATTACTTTATTTTGTCCGAATTCTTATGAAAAAATAAATTTTTTTGAAAAAGAAGTTGAGGTTGAATTGAATGATAAAAATATTTTGAAATCGAAATTGCTACTTGCTTGTGACGGCCGATTTTCGCCGCTTCGCGATAAATTTAATATTGAAACCGAAACTAAAAATTATAACCAAATCGCGATTGTTTTTAATATAAAACATGAAAAATCGCACCAAAATATTGCGTGGGAAAAATTTCTCCCAGGCGGGCCCCTCGCGATTTTGCCATTGCAAAAACAAAATGAATCTTCAATTGTTTGGATTGCGCCAAACCAAGAGGCTCAAGTGATTCTAGAGCTTGATCAAGAAAATTTTACGCAACAATTATTGAAAAGAATGGAAAATTGTCTTGGCGAAGTCGAGGTTATTTCACAAAAATTTTCCTATCCTTTGATTATGGTTGAGGCTTCGAAATTTTATCACGATAAAATGTTGCTAGTCGGAGACGCCGCTTGCGGAGTGCATCCAATCGCGGGACAAGGTTTGAATCTGGGTCTTGAATCTATAAAGATTTTACAAGATTTGGTGCGTCAATATTTTTTATCCGGCCTCGATATAAATTCATCAACGCTGATTGAAGAATATAGTAAAAAAGCGCGCTTTGGCACCAGAAAAATGGTTATTGCAACCAATGTTTTAAATTCATTGTTCGAAAGCAAAAGCCTGACAATTGGCCTAGCTCGAGACTTCGGACTTGGTTTGGTTAATAAAATTCCGAAACTAAAAAAGTTTTTTATTAAAAATGCGGGTGGGTTTTGAGCGTTTGTGCGTAAAGCACAAAAAATCGATTAATAATCGATTTTAGCGAAAAACGGGCGCTCGCGTAGCATGCGCTGTCGGTTGAGAGAATGGGAATAATTCGAAGACAGAAATTCTGCCTAAAATTAGGTGCAAAAAATTGATAAAACATAACGTAAAAAAATGAAAATATATAAAATTTTATCAGTTTTATTTTTTCCGCTAATCGCATTTTATATTTTTCTTCGTTTAATAAAAGGTAAAGAAAATAAATTGCGCATCAAGGAAAAATTTGGTTTTGC
>CAMCFD010000075.1 GCA_945874115.1 Rickettsia typhi
TTTTAAATCGAATTTCATATCGTTTCCGGCGATTTTATTATGAAGCACACCATCAATAACAAAAACGCCATTTTCTTGAATTTTTTTCGCCGAAACAGCAACCAAATTAGCCTTAAAATTTTTATCGCGGTTAAGCTCTTCAAAAACCTCGCGCGCAGATTCATCGTCAACATTTATTACCGCAAAATCACCCTCTTTTTGATTTTGAAAAATTTTCTTTTTAAGCGCAACATAATTCGCAAAACTTCCGTGACGATCAATGTGATCAGGCGTTATGTTTGTAAGAGCCGCAACATTAAAATGAGTTTTATTAATCAAGTCAAGTTGATAAGATGACATCTCTAAAACCATTTTAGCTTTTGCGTCTTTGTTGGCGAAATTTTGTTTTTGCATTAATTCAAAAACAGGAATGCCGATATTTCCCGCTAGATATGATTTTTCATTAATTTCTGTGAAAATAAAGTCTACTAAAGCCGAACTTGTCGATTTTCCGTTAGTGCCCGTAATGCCAACAAAATCGCGCCCAGCGGCGTTTGTAAATAAATAAAACAGCTCGATGTCGCAAAAAATTTGCGCTTTTTTTTGCTCAACAATTTCTAAAATTTTGTGCTTCTTGGGGAAATAAAGAGGAATTCCGGGGGAAAAAATCACGCCAGTTTTATCGCTAATTTCGCCTTCAATTTCGTTGCTTTCTAAAAACTTTACCGACTTTGTAGCGTTTTGCAACACATCACTTCCAATCTTGTCGCGCGCGACTTTGAGCGCATTTTCATTATCGTCAGTCAATAAAACTTCATAACCATTTTTTATCAAAAATTTAGCCGCGTCAATTCCTGAAATTCCAAGACCATAAATTAAAATATTTCGAAACATATTTATTTATCCATTGATTCAATTATAACGAAAGCTTGCGCAATTGGCATTTCATCAGAAAGCGACAAATGAAATGAAAGCTTTTCTGCGCGAAAATGTTGGTGCAAAAAATCGATTTTTTGGTTTAAAATTGCGATAAAAGGCTTGCCGAGTTCGTCATTATTGACTTCGATGTCGCAAAAATTTATTCCGCGCCCAATTCCAATGCCGCAAGCCTTAGAAAAAGCCTCTTTCGCAGCAAATCTTTTAGCATAATAAGCTAATCTTGGCAAAAAATTGTCTTGCTCGACCTTTATTTTCATAGCTTTTTCATTTTCATTTTTCGTAAAAAACTTCTCGAAAAATCTATCGCCAAACTCTTGCCACAAATGCTCAATTCTACTCACGCTAGTAATATCAACGCCAATGCCTAAAATCATTTTAAATATAGTTAAATTTTAACCAAATATATAATAAATTATTTTAGTATGCAAATAAAACAAAATATTAATTTATGTTGCAAATGCCGTAATTATTTTGTAAAAATATAGATGTTATTTTCTTTCTTGCAAATTTTAAATATTTTTGCAATTTATGCAAATTTCTAAGATTTTACGTAATTTTCGGTGATTTTTGACAAAATATCACAAAAATCACCAAAAATTATGCTATTTTACCTTGAAAAAAGATAAATTCTCACTTTTTAATTGAATTTTGAACAAAATGATGGCTGTAAAAAACGGGTTCATTATCACTATAGGAGAATATGGCGTCGTTTTTGTTTTGCACAAAAAAGGAGAGATTCAAAGCAAAATATTCATAAAAGAAATTAATGAAGAAGCCGAAAAAAACCTTAAAGAACTTTTTACAAAAAATAAAGAGGTTCCGGTTTATATTTTGCTTGATACCGTTGATCAAAGTTATAAAAAACGCGAATATCCTTTTGTCAAAAAAAATGATTTAACTCACCTGATAAATCGCGATCTCGCCTCTGATGTCAGCAAAGAAAGCGTGAAGAATTACATAATTTTAAACGATTCAGAAAATAACAGCACAAAGCTACAAAAAGACAAAAAGTGGAATTGTTTATTTATCTCGGCGTCAATTTCGCGCGCCACGCAAAAATATATCGATTTTATCAACGAAATGCCCAATCGTCTGATCGGAATTTATATGCTTCCAATCGAGTCGGCGCTTCTCTTTAAGCTTTTAAAAGAAAGCGTAAAATCTTCATCGAAAATCTCCGACAAAAAAAGTGATGTTTATTGCTTAGTCACCCAAAATAAAGTTAGCGGAGTCAGGCAAACCGTGTTTTTGAAAGACCAATTAATTTTTACACGACTTCTCGATTATCATTGTGACGATGTCAATTTTACCGAGAAATATGAGAAAGATTTATACGCAACTTCGGAATATTTAAAGCGACTTTTTCCAGAAATCAACACGCAAGAACTTGAAACAATCAATATTTTGCCGGCCGAAGTTTTGAAGAAAATTTCAGTGATAAAAAATATTGAGTTTAATTTCATAAATTATACACCGCACAAAGCCGCACTGTTGACAAATAAAGCATCGACGGTTTCTGAAAATGGCAATTATTGCGACTTGCTAATTTCGAAGATTTTTTGTGATGCCAAAAAGAAAGTTTTGAAGTTTTCTACACCAAAAATTATTTTTCTTGAAAAAATGTTTTTGGTAATGAAATCTTCCTATTATGCCAATCTTTTTATTCTTCTTTTAATCGGATTTTATTGCCTTTTTGCGATTTCAAAAATCAATGAATCGGAAGAAAATATTGCAATGGTTTCAGCGGATAAATTGTTAGCTTTACAAACCTTAAACAGAACAACAAATAAAGCTTTTGGTGATGATAATGTTGAGCAAGACGAGCTTGATAAGATTTTAGACTTTGGCAAAGTTCACGAAAATTTATCGAATTTTGAAAATATTTTATTCGACAATTACGAAAAATTAAAATTTGTGCGCGGATATCCACTAAAATTTGACTCAATTAATTTTTCTCTCGAAAACTTTAATGGCAAGAATCCATCAAGCGCCTACAAATATCGACTTAATTTAAAAGGAAAAATTTATAACAAAAGTGGCGATATCGAAAATTTATTTTCTGAATTTGATGAAATTTCTTCGGGCTTTAAAAAAGAATTTTCTCAAGATAAAATTTCACATTCTGAATTACCAAAAAATATAGATTTCGCTCAAAAATATTTCGACTTTCCGGTTGATTTTACTGTAGAGGGGGCTTCTAAAAAATAAAATGAAAATACAAAAACTTCGCCGCATCATTTTCATCAACATCACGACATCAATAGTTTTGATTGCCGCCTTTGCTTCAATATTTTTTTACATTTTGAATTTAGGAATAAAATCTGAACAAAATGCCCAAAAAATCAGAACTGAAACCATAGCTTTGAAAGCCAGATCCGTTGAGCTTGAAGGCAAAATTAAAGAAGCTAAAAAATATCAAGAAATATGGAAAACAATTGACAAAAACAAAAAAAATACGCAAGTTATTAAAATTGACGATATAAATAAAATTTTAAATGACATTGCTCAAAAACATAATGTTTTATCGCCAAAAATTCAAATAATTCTTCCCGTAGCGCTAAATGACGGAGTTTTTAAACGCAGCTCTATAAACACTTTATATGCGACGGGAAGCCTTTCATTTAGGACTATTGACGACATCACGGCGATGGAATTTATTCAAGATTTTATTTCGCAACTGCCCGGCCACATAGTTTTGACTTCAACCGAACTTCGCAAGGAAAAAAATTATAGCTCGCAAGATTTGGTTGATTTAAGCAAGGGAATTTCAAGTGGAAACGTCTTGGCGCAACTTAATTTTTCTTGGTATAGCTATCGTGACAAAGAAAAGCCAGAAGTTAAATAAAGCAACTTCGCATCATCTTAACTTCAAAATCAGCATTTTTTTAGACCAAAATAAAAAGCTAATTATTATCAGGAAGCGACACAAGATTGTGGAATTTTTGGATTTTTTCAATCATGCTTTGATATTTTTGCGGTGCCTCAATTTTTTGCAAAATCCAGTCATAAATTAACAAATCATCTTCGACTATAAAATTTTCTAAAAGCTTTAATTCTTCGTTTTTAAGTGAGTCAATTTTTTCTTTAACAAATTCTCCGATTAAATGATCGGTTTCTTTACAGCCGCGGTGAACTGAGCGATATAATATTTGCTTTTTCTGCGACATTTTTTGCACAACAATTTCGCGTAATTCTTCTTGCAATTTTTTTACTGCGACACTTTGATATTGCTCGCTTAAAACTCCCCAAACTGGCTTTGGGAAAGCCTTGTCGTTTTCAAATCGCGCAATCACATGAATATGAAGCTGTTTAACCATATTTCCAAGCATCGCAATATTAATTTTGTGCGGCTTATATTTTTCTTGCAAAATTTGCGAAACCAAATTTATTTCTTTCAACACTAAAATTTGTTCGTCAAAATTTAAATCGGTCAACTCTTTTAAATCGGGCTTTTTTGGCACTAAAATCAACCAAGGAAAATCAGCATTATTCATCAACAACAATTCACAAAAATCGAGATCAAAAATTTTATAAGTGTCTTTTTCTAGAGTTTTATCAAGTTTAAACATAATCTCATATTGATTGCAAAAAAATTCAATGTAAAATGATTATATATCGAATTTTTAAAAACTCAAATTAAGAATGTTAAAGTTTCTTGCAATACAAAATGTTGTTTTAATTGACAAGGCCGAAATTGATTTTTCTGATAATCCGCGCGGACTTTGCGTTCTTAGTGGCGAAACAGGATCGGGAAAATCTATTTTGCTTGATGCATTTGGCCTTGCGATTGGCTTTCGCTCAAGCTTGCGCTTAATTGGAAGCGATGAAAATAAAGCCTCGGTCGTTGCTGAATTCGAAATTTCTGAAAATGAAAACTGCAAAATTTTACTCAAAGAAAATGATTTAATCGATGCGCAAAACCCAAATCAATTAAGAATTCGCCGCGTTATTCAAGAAAATTCTGCGAATAAAGTTTATATAAATGACCAAATTGTCGGCGTAAATTTGCTTGCGAAAATTGGTGAAACTTTGGTCGAAATTCACGGACAACACGATTCGCGAGGCTTATTAAATCCTTCTTTTCACGAAGATGTTTTGGATAAATTTTCTCAAAATGACAATCTTTTAAAAAAAATAAAACAAAATTACGATGAATTAAAAAATTGCGAGAATAAAATTTCGCAGTTAGAAGAAAAAAAAGCTCAGGCTTTGCGCGAAAAAGATTATTTAGAATATATAATTAAAGAATTAGAAACCGCAGATGTTATTTTTGGCGAAGAAAAAGAACTTGCGAACAAAAAGGATTTGCTTGGCGGGAAAGAAAAAATCTTGAATTTTTTGAGCGATTTAAAATCAAATTTATCCGATGCAAACGGCAATTTAGCGGCTTCGCAGAAAATATTGATTAAAAGCCAAAACATAATCGATAATTATTTGTCATCAAAAAAAGAAGATTTTGACAAATTAAGCGACGAAATTGATTCGCAAAATATCGAGATCGAAAAATCAATTAAGAACATCGAAAATATCACAAGAGATTTAAAAAGCGGCAATGAAAATTTATCTGAAATCGAAGAAAGATTGCTCGAAATAAGAAGTTTGGCGCGAAAATTTAACACAAGCTGCGATGAATTGCCAAAAATCACGGCTGATGCGCAAGAAAAACTAAAATTAATCGAAAACGAAAGTGAATTTAGCGACAGTTTAAATAAGAAAAAACAAGAATTATCAGTCGAATATAAAAAAATCGCCGAAGAATTACATCAAAAGCGCAAAAAATATGCGTTAATTTTGGCCAAAAAAGTTGAGGAAGAATTGAAATTTCTGAAGATGGAAAGTGTAAAATTCTTAGTTGATGTTAAAAAAATCGACGAAGATTTTGGCCCGACCGGCTTTGATAAAATCAGATTTTTTGCCTCAATTAATCACAATAATTTTGACGAAATTACTAAAATTGCGTCAGGCGGAGAATTGTCGCGATTCATGTTGGCTCTAAAGGTTGCGCTTGTCGATGTTAAGTCGACTCCAACTTTAATTTTTGATGAGATCGACACCGGAATTGGCGGAATTACTGCTGATGCTGTCGGCAAAAGATTAAAAATATTGTCGCAAAATTTTCAAATTTTTGTGGTCACCCATCAACCACAAATTGCCTCAAAAGCAGATTTACATTTTCGCATCCAAAAGCTACAGAATAAAAATAAAATAAAAACAGTTATTGAAAAATTAGATAAAGATAGTCAAAATCTAGAAATTGCAAGAATGATTTCTGGTGAAGAAATTACTCAAGAATCACTAGCAGCAGCAAAAATTTTATTGAAAAACTAGCAAAATGGCAGCAACCCAAGACAACCCATTAATAAGAAATTTCCGAAACACGGTCGTAATTTCGCTTGTCATTTTTTTCGTATTATCACTCTGTTTTTATATCACAGGAACCCTTGTCGTTGTTACTATAAACAGCAGTTGGAAAGTTATAAAAGCTTACAGCGAACTCTCAATCGACAAACAATTCGTTTATTTGTGGAAAATGACCGCGGCTTATTGGGAATTTTACATAAAAAATCACTCCAAGCTTACAAGCGAGAGCTATAACGGTTTCACGACAAAATTATGGATAAGTACTTTAGTTCCCTATTCTCTTCTATTTACTTTGGCTTGGTTTTTTCGCGCGCCGTTGATTGACTGGCGCCCTTTTAAAGCCCCTGAGTCAATTTTTGGTGATTCACACTGGGCGTCATCAGCTGAAATAAAAAAGATGGGTTTGCGTGCGCGTCATGGCGTTTTGCTTGGCGAATACAAGAAAAAATTCCTTATCGCCGAAGGCTATCAACATATTTTATTATTCGCACCAACAGGGTCAGGTAAAGGTGTGGGCTTCGTAATTCCCAATTTATTATTTTGGCGCGACTCGGTTATTGTGCACGATATCAAGCTTGAAAACTATGAATTAACTTCTGGATATCGTCAAAAAAAGTTAAAACAAAAAGTTATTTTGTGGAACCCAGCCGACCCTGACGGAATTTCTCACTGCTACAACCCGATGGATTGGATCAGTAAAAAACCCGGAAAAATGGTCGATGACGTGCAAAAAATCGCCAACTTTTTGCTTCCTGAACAAGAATTTTGGCAAAATGAAGCCCGCGCCTTACTTACAGGCATAATGCTTTATCTGGTTTGCGATGAATCTAAACCGGCAACTTTGGCTGAAGTTGTGCGAACTTTGCGAAGTGACGACGTGGTCTACAACCTCGCGGTTGTGCTTGACACGATGGGTAAAAAAATTCACCCCGTCGCTTACATGAATATCGCGTCTTATTTGCAAAAACCCGATAAAGAGCGCGGCTCGGTAACATCAACCGCCAACTCGTCTCTCGAGCTTTGGTCAAACCCGTTAATCGACACAACAACCGCCACCTCTGACTTTAATTTGCACGAATTCAAAACCGCGCCACATACTGCCTATATTGGCCTAACCCCCGA
>CAMCFD010000076.1 GCA_945874115.1 Rickettsia typhi
ACAAGCCCGTCGCCAGTTGTTGAATAGTCATTTAAAACTATGTGACCAGATTGTTCGCCGCCAAAATTATAGCCGCCTCTTTTTATTTCTTCTAAAACATAACGATCGCCAACGCCTACACGCACAGTGTTTATGCCCATATAGCGCAAATGATTTTCAAGCGCCAAATTTGACATTTGTGTGATAATCACCGTATCTTTCTTCAGACGTCCTTCGTTGTGAAGCTTCTCTGCGATTAGCGCGATGAGCTTGTCGCCATCAACGATTTCGCCTTTTTCATCAATAATTAAAAGTCGATCAGCGTCGCCGTCAAGAGCAATTCCGATATCGGCATTTTCTTCTAAAACCTTGGCACGCAAGGCTTCTGGGCTTGTTGATCCGCAGTTTTCATTAATGTTGAATCCGTTCGGAGTTGTTCCAATTGCAACAACTTCGGCGCCAAGTTCCCACAAAACCATTGGCGCAATTGAATAGGCGGCGCCATTCGCGCAATCAATTACGATTTTTAAGCCATTCAAAGTTTTGTCTTTCGGAAATGAATTTTTGACGAATTCGATATAGCGTTCTTTGCCTTCGTCGAGCCTTTTTGCGCGCCCTAAGTTTTCGGGTGAAGCCAAGTGTTTCGAGATGTCGCCGTCGATTAGCTGTTCAATTTCAAGCTCGAGCGCGTCGCTTAATTTATTGCCGTTCGCGTCAAAAATTTTAATGCCGTTATCGTGATAAGGGTTATGTGAAGCTGAAATCATGATTCCGATGTCGGCGCGAAGAGAGCGCGTCAACATTGACACCGCAGGAGTTGGAATTGGTCCCAAAAGAAACACATCCATGCCAACGGCGATAAAACCGGCAACCAATGCGGGCTCGACCATATAGCCAGAAAGTCGCGTGTCTTTTCCAATCACAACGCGATGACGATGGTCGCCATTAGTGAATTTGGCGCCTACAGCCATGCCGACTTTAAGAGCAATTTCTGCCGTCATCGGAAATTTATTTGCCGCGCCGCGAATTCCGTCTGTCCCGAAATATTTTTTCATTTTTGCTTATTTAATCTTGTCTTTTAAAGTCGCAATTGCGTTTTCAATGCCTTTCGCATCAACGCCGCCGCCCATCGCCAAATCTTTTTTACCACCACCGCCATTGCCACCGATTTTTGCGACAACATCTTTAATTAAAATGTTCGCATCATATTTTTCAAGCAAATTATCAGAAATTGCCACGCAAGCCGCGACTTTGTCTTGATTTGAAGCAAAAAGCGCAAAAACACTATTTTGTTTAAATTCAGATTTCGATTTTAAACTTATGACAATTTCGCGCAAATCTTTCGCGTCAACATCTTGAAAATGGTGCGAAATTAATTGTAATTCGCCTAATTTTTCAACTTTCAAATCATCAAGATTTTTTAACAGATTTTGTTTTTTCAACTGTTCAGACTTTTTTTGTAAAGCCTTGATTTCAGAGTCTTTTTGCGATATTTCTTGTTGTAGATTTTTGATTTTTGCGGCGATTTTCTTATAATCAAAGATTTCATTTTGCTCTAAAATTGACTGAGAATCTGCTGATTTTTCATTTGATAATTCGGCAATTTTTTTGGCTTTTTCAAAATCTTCATTTTGCAATTTTTTAAGTTCGCCTAAAACGTAATTTTTCGCATCAACGCCGGTTTTGGCCTCAATTCGTCTGATTCCAGAAGCAATTGATTTTTCGGAAATGATTTTGAAAAACTCGATTTCGCCAGTAGATTTCACATGTGTTCCGCCGCAAAGTTCGATAGAGTAGGGTGATTTTTTTTCTTCGTCATTTCCCATGCTGACAACGCGAACTTCGCTGTCATATTTTTCGCCAAATAACGCTTCGGCGCCTTGTTCACGAGCTTTTTCAAGCGCCATAATTTCAGTTTTGCTTTGCGAATTTTGCGCGATATAAAAATTGACCAAATCTTCAGTGCGAGAAACTTCTTCAACACTCATGCTGCGATTAAAATTGAAATCGAAAGTGAAATAATCAGATTCAACATTCGAGCCTTTTTGCGAAATAGAATTTCCTAAAATGAACTTCAGAGCTTTATGCATCAAATGTGTCGCAGAGTGGTTTGAAGCACGTGTGGCGCGGGTTTTCGGGTTTACAGATGCGATAATTTCGTCGCCAATTTTAAATATTCCTTCAAGATTTTTTGCATGATGAGTGAAAAGTTTTCCGACTTTTCTTGCTTCAAAAATTTCGATTTTATTTTGTGATTTTGTTAATTTTCCGTCATCACCTTTTTGTCCGCCCGAAGTCGCATAAAATGGGGTTTGATCAAGAATTATCGTAATATTTTTTGCGTTATCTTCGTCGTTTATTTCTGCAACTTTTTTTCCGTCAACCGCCAAGTAAATTATTTTTGCGGCGTTTTCTAATTTTTCATAGCCTAAAAATTTCGTAGAGCCAAATTGGTTTTGTAATTCGAGAATATTTTTGTCTTCAATTTCTTCGCCACTGCCTTTCCAGCTAGCTTTGGCGCGCTCGCGCTGAATTTCCATTTCGCGATTAAATTCTTCTTCGTCAACGCTTAAACCTTTTTCGCGCAAAATATCTTGCGTTAAATCAAGCGGGAATCCGTACGTATCATAGAGTTTGAAGGCAATTGCGCCCGACAAAGCTGATTTTGCGGCAGCAATTTTTATAATCTCTTCCTCCAAAATCTTCAACCCTTTCTCAAGCGTTTCGCGAAACTTTTCTTCTTCATTTTTCAGCGTTTCAACAATAACTTCGCGGGCGCGAGAAAGCTCGGGATAAGCTTCGCCCATTTCTTCAATCAGCGCGTCAGTCATTTTATACATCGAAACTTCGCGTGCACCAAGTTTGTGAAGTTGGCGCATTGCGCGACGCATAATTCTGCGCAAAACATAACCGCGACCTTCGTTGCTAGGCAAGGCGCCGTCCGCAATCAAAAAACAAGTTGAACGCAAATGATCCGCAATAATTTTATATTCCGCTTTCATAATTTTGTATTTCAATTTTTTCTACACTCCAGAAATCTGTCGAACAGATTAAACCACTCAATAATTTAAGATCGCGATAAACCATCAAACTCAAGCCACCGAACAGGGAAGCTTTGCTTCCTCTGATCTTATGATAACCAAGCTCTTCCTTAAAAAAATCGCAGATTTTTTTAAATTAGGTGTATTATAACTTCAAGAACCGGTCTTTTTCCCATGACTTCTTCAAAAACTCGCAAAATTTTTGAGCGTAGATTTTTCTCAATATCGCTTAAAACTTTAGTTTCGCGCAATTTTTTGTTGCTTTTTTTCTTTTTCAAGAATTTAAAGCCAAAACCTTCATCTTCATTGATTCCAAGGTCGCGCGCTTTTTCTCTTAAAACATATTTAATTTCGTCGCGAATATATAATTCGGCTTCTTGGTCAGCTCTAAGGTCATAAGATCCGACGCAGTTTATTCTTGCTTTTGACACAAGTTCGAGTGAATCATTAACGGCGATTGAAATCATAACCATTCCCGCATCTTTCAATTTGCGGCGTTCGCGGATTATTTCACCTTCAAGATCGAGAAGTTGATGTCCGTCAACCCCGAAATAGCCAGATTTCACGAAGCCTACAGCCTCAGAAGATTTCCCGTCATTTTCGCTAGAAATTTTAACCGCTAAACCATTTTCAATTTGGATAACTTTGCCAACGCCACAATCTGTCGCAATATCGCCGTGAGTTTTGGTGTGAATAAATTCGCCGTGAACAGGAATTGCAATTTTTGGTCGTGCAAGCGCATACATTTCGCGAAGCTCATCTTGCGAAGGGTGGCCAGAAACATGGACAAAATGGTCTTTCTCGGTCAATACATCGATTTGTTTTTTTGCTAAGCAATCGAAAAGCGCGAAGATTTTTTTCTCGTTTCCAGGAATAATTTTTGATGAAAAAATCATCAAATCACCTTTCGCAAATTTTATGGTAGGATGTTTGTCAGTCGCGATTTTTTTCGTTGCCGCTAAAGGTTCACCTTGACAACCAGTTGACAAAATCAAGATTTCTTTTTTTGAGAAAAATTTAATTTCGCGGTCAGAAATAAAATTTGAAGGGCTGACAAAATCATCAACAAAATAACCACTTTTGCGCGCAACTTCGTGAATTCTGTGAAGTGACCAACCAGCCAAAACAACCTTACGGCCACACTCTTTCGCGATTCTTGCAATAGTGTGAATTCGCGCAATATTCGACGCAAAAGTCGTCACGCCAACATAGCCGTTTCTGCCCTCAATTAATTTTTTGAGTGATTCATATAAATCACCTTCCGACTTAGAGTGTCCTTCGTTTAGCGCGTTAGTAGAATCGCAAACCATCGCCAAAAATTCGCCTTTATCGCCCATTTCTTTGATTCTATCTTTCTCTGAAGCGTTGCCAACAACTGGGTCAGGGTCAAATTTCCAATCACCTGTGTGAAATACATTGCCTTTGTGAGTTTTGATAATCACCGCTTTCATTTCAGGAACAGAATGCGTAAGACCTAGAAACTCAAGGCGAAATGGGTTAAGATCTAAATCTTTTTTGCCATCGATAATGCGAAGATCAACTTTTTTATCAAGCTTAAATTCAGACAATTTAGAGAGTAAAAAATTCGCCGCCAAAGTTGTTGCATAAATTGGAACATCAAGGTCTTGAATCAAATATTGAACCGCGCCCAAATGATCTTCGTGAATGTGAGTTAGAACGATTCCAAGCAAGTTTTTTTTCTGAGCTTTAATGAAAGAAATGTCAGGTGTAAGCATGTCGACTCCGGGAATGTCATTGGCAAAACCAACGCCCAAATCGATCATAATCCATTTTCCGTCTAGATGATAAAGATTGACGTTCATCCCAATTTCATTGGCGCCGCCAAGAGGTAAAAAAAGTAAATCTTCTTTGTGTTTTTTTAAATTAAGTTCCATTTTGTTATATTTATATTTAGGCGAAAAATTATTATTTGCCTAGTTTAGTGACGTTAAATTCGTCTTTTGGTTATTATTATAAACTTGACGAAGGCCGTCAAGAGTAAGGTTTGATTTATGGTGTTTGATTTTTAATTCTTTCTTGAATAGTTCAGCTAATCCACCAGTGATAATTTTGGTGGTTTTTAACTTTAATTCTTTATCAATTCTTGCGATAATTCCCTCAACCAATGAGATATATCCAAAATAAACGCCTGAATTCATTGCTTCAACAGTGTTTTTTCCGATGACATTTTTTTGTTTTTTCACTTCAATTTTTGGCAATTTCGCCGTCATGTCGTGCAAAGCTTTGAGTGATAAATTTATCCCAGGAGAAATCACGCCGCCAAGATATTCGCCTTTCGCCCCAACTACGTCAAAAGTTGTTGCTGTGCCAAAATCGATGACGATTAAATTTCCGCCAAATTCTTTATAGGCCGCAATCGCGTTAATTATGCGGTCTGCACCAACTTCACTCGGATTTTTAACTTTGATTTTTATATCCAATTTGACGTTTTTTTCGCCAATTAATAAAATTTTCCCGCTAAAAAATTTAGAAATCGCTTTTTTTATTTTGTCGTTAAGATTAGGAACGACTGAAGCGATGATGCATCCTGAAATTTTCAAGCAATCGATTTTTTCGGTCAAAAAAAGTTCAATGATGTCAACCGCATAATCATCAACAGATTTATTGTTGTCAGAAATGAGTCGCCACTTGTGTTTAAGTGAATCTTTGTTATAAACTCCAATTACGATATTGCTGTTTCCGATGTCAATTACTAAAAGCATTTTTTATTCATTCATTTTTCTCGAGCTATCCTTAATCGAGATTTGTCGCGAGAGGAAAGCTCGAAAACCTATTTTAATTTCTCACATGCTTTGGCAATTCTTGTCATCGCATCTTTCAAAAATTCGTCTGATGCTGCGTAAGAAATTCGGAAAAATCCTTCGGCGCCAAAAGCAACTCCGGGAACAACTGCAACCAGAGCATCTTCAAGCAAATATGCCGAAAAATCATTGTCGTTTTTGATGATATTTCCTTGCGGAGTTTTTTTGCCATAAAATCCAGTGCAAGAAGGAAACACATAAAACGCGCCGTTTGGCGTATTGCAATCGATTCCATCAATGTCGTTCAACATTTTTACTACCATGTCGCGGCGAGTTTCAAAAACTTTTTTGCCAAGCGCGATATAATCTTGAACGCCGTTAAGTGCTTCAACCGCGGCTGCTTGCCCGATCGATGTCGTAGAAGAAGTGCTTTGTGATTGAATCATAGACATTGCTTTCATCAATTTTTCATCGCCCGCGCCATAGCCAATTCGCCAGCCCGTCATTGAATAAGCCTTCGAAACGCCGTTAACAACTAATGTGCGCTCTTTAAGGAGCGGCTCAACTTCGGCGATTGTAGCAAATTTCAAACCGTCAAAAATTAAATGCTCATAAATATCGTCAGACATAATATGAACTTGTGGGTGTTTCAATAAAACATCAGCTAATTCTTTCAATTCAGCTTTAGAATAGCAAGCGCCCGTAGGATTGCTTGGCGAATTTAAAATCAACCATTTTGTCTTTGGTGTAATTTTTTCTTCAAGTGCTTTTGGTGTCAGTTTAAAATTATTATCGGCCTTAGACTCAGCAATAACGGGTGTTCCGCCCGCAAGAAGAACCATGTCTGGATAAGAAACCCAATAAGGAGCTTGAATCAAAACCTCGTCACCCTTGTTTAAAGTGGCCACTAAAGCGTTATAAATCACTTGTTTAGCACCAGTTGAAACGATAATTTCTGAAGCTTTATAATCCAAATTATTTTCGCGCTTAAATTTAGCGATAATGGCTTTTTTCAGCGCTGCAGTGCCATCCACGGCAGTATATTTCGTGTCGCCCTTGTTAATCGCGGCGATTGCGGCTTGCTTAATGTTGTCTGGAGTGTCAAAATCGGGCTCTCCCATACTAAGAGAAATGATATTCTTGCCTGAAGCCTTTAATTCAGCGGCTTTCATTGACACAGCAATTGTCGGAGATGGCTTGATATTGCTTAGATTGCTTGCTAGAAACGACATATAAAAAAAGTTAAATTAACAATTAATTTCGAATTATATTGGTTTTGCATTATAAGTCAATAAAATAACGATTTTTTGGCAAATTTTGGTTTTTTTATGGGAAAT
>CAMCFD010000077.1 GCA_945874115.1 Rickettsia typhi
ACACTGGCCAGATTTTCAATTGCCCTGATTTTATGATTACTAACCACTCCGTCCGATTCTTGCAAGTCTTCGAACGTTGTTTTTTTAATTTCATTAAGAACTCTGTTCACGCAAACAGGAATATTTTCACCAAGCGAATTCATGTGAAACACCTCGATTTGATCGCCGTTTCTTCTGAGATGAAGCGTTGTCCAGTGTGTGTTTCCGGTGATTTGGTTATCTTCACCCAAAGTGCCCACGCACATTAAAATCGTAAATCTTTCTTGGCGAATTTCTTGACCCAAAAAATTCAAAATTGCATCGCGAAGCCCGTGATCAAGAGAATTGTCGTTGCTAATTGGCGTCATCATAAATTGACTACGGAAAAAACTATCGACTTCTTCATCACTATGACCCATTTTTTTTAGCGCATTTCGCAAAAGAAAGTCAACATTTTGCTGGGTTAAATTTAAACCTTCTTGAACATAATTAAACACATCAAGATCAAAATGCGGCGCCATTTGAAAGACTTCTGATGACGATGAATCAGATGATAAAACTGAATGCTTGTCGCCTTCTGATAAAACCGAATGTTCGTCATCTTCGCGCGGAATCGCAGAAAGGTCAAGCGCCGCGAAACTTGCGTTAAGCGCATCTTCGTCAAAAGAAGTATGGTCAGGAGTAGCCGACCTGCGGTGAACTAAACCTTGTGCGACATGCCTCGCTTGAGGTGGAGTCAAGCCTGCAATTGCGCCAGAAACACTTCCGCGGCGAAAATTTCGATCGTGATCGCCGGTCAAAACACTTGGCGCTTCAAAAACATCGCCAATTTTGCGATCGCGTAATATTCTTGAAGAGCTTCTAATTCCGCCCGCGACTAAATCTGGCGAAATTGCATCAAGAACTTTTGCCTGCAATTTTTTATCGCGCAACAATTTGCCTTCTTGCAAAGATGGGAAAAGCGTCAACACGTTACTCATCTCTAAAAACCAAGTTCGAACTAGTTCAAAAGGCGCAAGCAACCTTCCTTGCGAATCAAGCGAGGCGTCCATTTTAGAGCCAATTCCCGAATTCGACGAAGCATCGCCCTCAACCGCATTATTTGAAGCGGTCGATGTGATATATCTCACAAAATCTTGAACTTGCCTTCCTTCTAAAGCGGTTGCAAACATTGCTCTCGCCGTTTGTTTTTGCGCCACTTCGCTAAAGTGATAAATCTTGTCGATAAAACTCAAAATCGCGTTTTTCTTACGCTCGAAAAGCTCTGAATTTCCTCTAAATTCAATCATTTTCTCGATTGAATGTTCTAAAACATCGCCCAAAGTTTTGTCCGATATTATGTGATTTTGCGACGTCGGCAACTCACCTGCAGCAAGCTTTTTCTTGCCATTTTTACGTCGCGGCGAAACTCCGCCAAGTTCAAAACTTCTGTCTAAATCAACTCTGGCCGAAGCTGCACGAAAATCCCTCATTTGCCTTACATTCACACCAACTCTTTGTTGAGTTAAGGCCGGAGAGTGCGGGCCCAAAATCGTCGAAAAAGCCACAGAACTTCTTCCACGCTTATCTTTTTGCGGGGTCGAAGCAAGTGGAGCTTGAGCCTCAACAGGAATTGTTGGCAATTTAGTGTTGTCAACATTACCCTGTAAATATTTTTTCGGAATTGATGGAAGAATTCTCTTTTTAGACATAAATTAAATTTTGACATCAATAAATTTTAGCGACATAAAAAACATCGCCTCACAAATAATTAGTTACCATATCTTGACTGACTCACATCATTTTCTAACAACTGAAGATTATACTGCGGCGCCACTTGTGTTAGTGGTTTTGATTTTTCCTGATCTAAAGCTGATTGCAAAGCAAGAAAATTTTCGCGAGTCCCAACCTCACTAAACTCAAACAATAGTTCAATTAAAGGCATTTTTTGCCCCTTTCCCTCATCATTTATAAACTCAACTTTTTTGCCCAAAACATCTAAACTATTGTTAAGAAAATAGTCATTATTAATTTTTCCAATAATCTCAAATAATTCCTCTTGTGAACAAATTTCTGTATCTCCTTTTTTAATATCTTCAAGCGTCAACATTAAAGAAGAGGTGATTAGCGCTTGATAATTATATGTAAACACAGCTTTATAATCAACGAAAACTTTGTTGATTTTTTCGGCTAACTCCAAAAATTCTCTTTTTAATTTTCCATCTTTATACCTTTCTAAATCATCTATGAGAAATTTTAGCGTATTACTAAATTCTAAATGAAAATGATATAGCATATCAAGCTTTTCAAAATCAGTATAATCTTGCGACTCCATCACTCTATCAACGATTTCCTGAACTTTTTTTGGATCAGTAAAAAATTCTTCAAAACCCATCAAATCTTCTTGTTCGTCTTTGTTAACGTATAAATATTGCCACATTTCTTCAGCCGACAATTCTAACTTCTGTGCCTCTTTCAACTCTCGTTCTTCTTGCACAAATTCATCAACTAATTTATGCCAAATCTCGCCATCTTCTTCAAGAGCCTCACCTTTTTCATTTTGACGAAGCCTTATAGTTCGCGCATAGCTTTTCATCAATTCTTTAATCCCATTCCTGAATTCAGCAAATTGCTTCGCACTCAATTCTACTGGCGACCTATCGCCAAGAGAAACGGGCGCAAAATGTCGCATCAACTCTTGCCTTTCTCTTCCAACAAAATCTTCTCCCGCCTGTTTAATCATCTCTAAATTATCCGCCATATCATAAATCTCGCCCAAATCACGCGCACGATTAATCAGAAGTGCGTTATAAACCGCAAATAAACCGCAATCGTTAGAATTTTTTTGCTTCGCACAATCAATTTCAACAATTGGATTAAAATTAATTAAGCGCAATTTTTCAAGCGCCCTTTTATTTACATCATTAACCGCAACCATCTCTTTCAAGCTTCCATCTTCTTGTCTTACATCTATTTTTTCAGATAATTTTTCCTCGGTCAACAAAGGAATGCTTGTGATGACCCTCTCCACCGCCTGCGGGATTAAATCGCCAAGCGAATTAAGATGATAAGCCATCATATCTTGGCCAAATCTTCTAAGATGCAAAACCGTCCAGTGCCCATCTCCTATTATTTCGCCGTGATCACCTCTCCTTCCCGTGCAAAGCAAAATTGATATATATTCTTGCTCTGGCTCTTGCGCCACAAATTTTAAAATCGCATCACGCAAACCTTTGTCAATCTCTTCATTTGCTTTCTCGCTAATTGCAGTAATCGCGAATTTCTTGTCAATAATTTCATCAACATCTCTCTCGATTTGAAGCGCGCTACCTTGTTGACGAACTCCAGCCCTTACCTCTTCCGCGGTTCTTCGCTCAACTAAAGAACGCAACAAATAAGCAACATTTTGATAACTTAAATTTGTATGCGGACCAACTTGATTAAATCTATCAAATCGCTGAGCAGCACTATTTTGCGCAAGTTTTTTAGCCATCTGATGCGCACCAAAAGAACTGGCACTTGTGGCTTGTAAAGGAGGAGTTTTTTGCAAAACCGGAAATCCATTCTGAGATCCAGAACCGAAAGGCCCTTGATTAGAAAAGACAGGCCTAACAGGATATTTCTCTACCCCTTCAGATTCAAGACTTGGCATTGAATCAAACTCTAACCTAGCTTTTTTTGCAGGAATTTCCCCATTTCCATTTTCAGGTCTCATATTTACAAAAGTTTTTTAAAGACTCATTAGAAAACTTTTAAATAATATTGCAAGCGCGATTTTTTAAGAACCCAAAGCTTTCCTTAATTAATCTTATAAAATTAATTTAGAAAAAAGAGCAAAAATTCACAAAAAAATGTAGTGAATTATTTAGGTAAAATAATTTTAGGGATAAGCCAGTTATATTTGGCGATGGTTTTTATTTGAATTTCAGACTGAGATTATGAATTATAAATGGCTAGTTATTGTCGGAAAATATTATCGGTTATCATAAAACGCCATCATTTGCAACCAAAACATTTGCCAATTGTTCATCATAAAATTCTTCGACCGTTTTACGCACATTGTCATAGCCTTGCGTCACGTTAACCTTAGCGCGAAATTGCGACGAGCTGTTAAGCCCCGAACTATACCAACCAAGATGTTTTCGCGCAAGAGGAATCGCGACTTGTTCACCATAATGCTCGATCATTTTATCGAAATGGTCAAGAACAATTTTCCTTTGCGCCTCTAGGCTTGGAAGCGTATATTTCTCGCCTTTCAATTCACTCATAATTTGCGCAATCAACCACGGTTTGCCATAACAAGCGCGCCCAATCATCACGCCATCAGCGCCAGAAAGCTCTAAAGCTCTGCGCGCGTCGTCACTAGTTTTTATATCGCCATTTACAATTACAGGAATTTTTATAGCATCTTTCACACTTCTCACAAACTCCCAATCTGCCGTTCCATTATACATTTGGCAACGCGTGCGGCCATGAACCGTTATCATTTGCGCACCCAAATCTTGACATCTTTTCGCCAAGCTCGGCGCATTAAGATTTTCGCGGTTCCAACCCATTCTCATCTTTACCGTAACCGGAATTTTCACCGCTTTTGCAACCGCCTCAACAATTCTTGATGCTAAATATTCGTCTTTCATCAGCGCACTTCCAGCAAAACCATTCACCACTTTCTTAACAGGACAGCCAAAATTTATATCGATAATATCAGCACCAAGCGCCTCATTTAATTTCGCGGCCTCAGCCATAACTTCAGGCTCGCAACCCGCCAATTGCACCGACATTGGGTATTCTGATGAATCTTTCTCGCATTTTTTCAGCGATTCGCGCGTTTGCAAAATCATCGCGCGCGACGCAATCATTTCTGAAATCAACAAAGGCGCACCAAAGCTTTTTACAAGTCGACGAAACGGCAAGTCAGTAACGCCCGACATCGGCGCCAATAAAACATTATCTTGAAGCTGAATATTGCCAATTTTTATCATTGTTTTTTTGATTTTCTAACCACCAAGAATCATTTTTTGCGACTCTAAATATAACGCAACACCAATTCTATCTACAGCGTCAACTATAGCACTTTTTGATAAAATGTCAAGATTTTTAGAAAAACACACCAAAATATAACAAATTGGTGCTTCCGGCATGAATCGAACATGCGCTCATGGTTTAGGAAACCAATGCTCTATCCACTGAGCTACGGAAGCGGAATGGGGGATATAATACGCGGTAAATTGCAGCAAAAAAACCACTAAAGTTTCAAGACCAGCGAACCAGAGGTTTTGCGTGATTCAAGATCGCTATGGGCCTGAGCCACATCTTTAAAATTATATTCAGTAATTTTTGGCCTTAAAATTCCTCGTGCGATCAAGTCAAAAATCTCGCCGGCGGCCAAAGCAAGCTCGATGCGATTAGCTTTATAAAGCGCCAAAATTGGACGCGTTAAATAAAGCGAATTCTCGACCAAATAATTCAGATTTAAATCAGGCGTCGAACCAGAGGACTCGCCATGGCTAACGCAAAGTCCCATCGGCCACAAACATTGAAGCGACTTCACCAAGCTATCTTTGCCAACGCCATCATAAACCACGCCAACGCCTTCATTTTGCGTGATTTTCATAACTTCTTGCAAGAAATCACCTTTTTGCGCGTTAATAACATAGCGACAGCCATTTTCAAGAGCGTGAGCTACTTTTTCTTGACTTCCGACAACGCCAATAACTTCAACGCCCATCGCCCTTGCCCATTGACACAAAAACTGGCCGACGCCACCAGCAGCCGAATGCACTAAAATTCTCTTGGCACGCTTCGCAAGATAAACTCGAAACAACAAAGAATGCGCCGCGAAACCTTTAAGCAAGCTTCCGGCCGCAACAACATCAGTGATATTTTGCGGAACCAAAACTAGATGATGCTTGTCAATGATTCTCTTCTGCGCATAAGCGCCAATTGGCCCCGTAGCATATGCCACGCGATCTCCCACTTTAAAATCCTTCACATTAGAACCAACCGCTTCGATAATTCCACAAGCTTCTGTTCCAAGAATAATCGGATCTCTGTCGGTTTTATATTGTCCGCGACGAAAGCAAACATCGAAAAAATTCACGCCAATTGCGGTGTGGCGAATTAAAACATCGTCTTTGTTAAACTTTTTTGGCAACTCGATATCTTTAATCTTCAGCATACTTGCGCCGCCAGTTTTTTCAATAATTATCGCTTGCATTTATTTGCTCATTTTTGTTTAATTATACTAGGCGCTACTAACAATTTGTTAAGAGCGCCTAATCTATTTTAAAAAAAATTTACACTAAAATGCAACATCAATCTTTATTTGTTTTTGATATTGAAACAATTCCTGACACAAAAACCGCGAAATCGCTTTTAGATATCGACTCTGACGATGTTTCATCTTTGCGCCAAGCTTTAACAAATTATCACTTAAAAATCACCGATGGCCGAAATTCTTTCTTGCGCCAACCGTTTCATCAAGTTGTCGCAATCAGTTTTTTAGAAGCCGAAATTATGCGCGATGATCAAGGTCGCGAATCTTATAAAATCGTCGACATCCGCTCGGGCGGCGACTTGACAAGCAATGAAGATGATTTAGTGAAAGGATTTTTTTCGCATCTTAAGAAAAAAACGCCGCGCCTCGTAAGTTTCAACGGCAAAAATTTCGACCTGCCGGTTTTAAAATATCGCGCGATGAAATATGAAGTTGACGCGCCGTGGCTTTATAAATCGGGCGATAAATGGAATAATTATAATCAGAAATATTCTCTCGATTGGCATTGCGATTTGGCCGACGCGTTTTCTGATTTCGGCGCCTCAGCGCGAATTAAAATGAACGAAGTTTGTGCCTGTGTAAATTTACCCGGAAAAACCGGAATTGACGGCTCGATGGTTGCCGATTTTTTCGACCAAGGTCGCCTCAAAGAAATTCGCGATTATTGCGAAACAGATGTCATCAACACATTCTTACTCTATCTTACTTATCAGCATCACACCGGCACGATGAACAAAGATGAATTTTTAAATTCGCGCCAAAAATTAGCAGATTTTATGGATAAAAAAACCACAGAAAAACCTCATTTTGGCGAATTTATGCAAGAATGGCGCAAAATTGACAATCGATTTTAGAAATTT
>CAMCFD010000078.1 GCA_945874115.1 Rickettsia typhi
AAAGCGAATTCTGGTTTTATAAAAACAAAAAATTCATTGAGACATTTTCAAAATAAATTAAAAATTTAGTTGCGATTTTGTTTTATAAATTATTTAATCTTTGACAAAAGAGAAAATTTTTCTTTACAAATATCGATTTTTTTGGTATAATGGCATTATGGTCAAAAAAGTTTAATTAATTAATTTTGATATGAAAAGATCGACAGGAAGAATCAATCCGGCGAGTATAATCCCTCAAGAAGTTGTGAGTGCGGTTAACGGTTTTGTAATAAAATTAATGACAGACCGTGGCGGCGCTGCCTCGGCACCAAACCCGAATCTTTTCTACAAAAACTATTTGGCAACAGATGAAAATTTAGCAGCGGGCGGCACGGATTATGTTTTTCATAAGGAAGGCCCCATAGTTTATGGCTATAATATAGCAGCTGATAATACAGTAAAACCATTTGCTTACGCCTCAGCTGATTATGCAAATCCCACAAAAAGAAATGATAGTTGTAACCTTCTTATTATCGCGAAAGGAAACCAAAGATATGATCAAGTTGTTGCAAATTATCTGACTAACTTTGAAACTTTTCAGAGCAATGCCGAAATTTTATCTGACCAAGCAAAAGCTTTATATACAAAACTTGATGGGAATCGCAAAGAGCCGGGCGCTGTGCGTAAACTTTTTAGAAGTCGCGAGAAAAAGCCTTATGTTTCAACTGACACTAAACTAGGCAAAGATAAAGTTTATGTCGGCAGCGATGGCGGCTTTTATAAAAAAGATGGTTCTGGTGGTTATTCTATTCTTAGTCAAGAAGATCTTGGTAAAGTTTTAACCGAGATTCAAAATCAAAATAAAGAAATTTTTAAAACTGCAAGGGTTGCACCAGCAAGACCGCCACGACGAGTTGCGTTTGCTGATCCAAAAGATGAGTACAAACAACAACCAATGGCGCAAACTAGCGCTCAACAACGTTCATTTTCAAGACCTGATGACCAACGTCAGCAACAACAGTTTACGGTGCCAGAACCACTCTACGCGCCTAGAACAGCAGCGGCAGCTGAATATAGTCAACCAAGAGCAAAATTTTCGCAACCAGCTCAACCACGCGTTCAAAGAGAACAGGTGGAGCGCGGTTTAGGGAATCAACTCCCTCAAGCGCAAGAACGTGCAGCGCTAATAAGAACGGTGCCAAGAGTGCCATCGCAACAACCACAACAACCACAACAGTCACAAGCTCAACAACGAGTTCCGCAACAAACATTCGCTGCTCCTGCGGCTGTTGCTACACAAAAACTGGGCGCCAAATGTGGCGTGAATAAAACTGAAAGCAAAAGAGAAGCTTCCGGGAAAATGGTTAATACATTTCAAATAACTTTTACTAGTGTGCATTTTGGAAGTTTAGCAGAAAGAATTGGCCTTAAAGCTGGAGATTACCTCAAAGTTGGAACCTACAGACAAAAAACTGACCAAGAAGTCTTGAATGACATTAGAAATTTTAGCGTGGGAACAGGTGAAGCTTATATTAGCTCAAAGCTTTACAGAAGAGGAAACGATAAACCAATTGACGAGAATTTTTCCATTGTTCAGCGTATTGACGAACTTTCTTCTCAAAGGGAAGATGAAGATTCGCGGACGGCTCAGCAGCAAAGATTTTCAGCACCAATCTCGAGTGGAGGTCAGAGTTTTTCTTTAACTGAAACAGCAGATCGAACTCCTCATCAAAGTTCCAGCCAGAGGTTTGGCCAAGCGCCTGTTGATAGAAAAAGAGTTGATAGCGGCGCGGCGCGCAGTGCCTTAGAAACATTCGCGACGGCTAGTCAGCGTCACCCACTTTCTCTAGATGGATATGGCAGTGAATTAGAAGGAGATGAGCAGCTAGGATTTAGGGCGCAAGGAGGAGGTGATTTAACTTCACGACGTCAGATCGAGCAACAAGGGGAAAGAGTTTCAACTTCACAACGACGTCTGCCGGTGTCGACGCAAAATCCTGATTCTAGAGTTCCAATGGCGTCTCGTTCAATGGTAAGTGGCGGTTTCGCAAGCCGTCCCAGTGAATCAGAAGAAGGTCTTGAATCTTGGAGTTTGGGTTTAGGGGACCAAATTGCGCAATTGACGGATCCGAGAAATTTTCTTCAAAGAGGCACTTCATCAGCTCAAGCCGGAGGCGATTTCGTCAGGAGACCTCGATCGTCACTTCAACCACATTTAGCGGGCACTCAGAGTTCTAAAGAATCGGGACAATTAGAAGTAGAGCAACGTCTTGGCATCACTCCCGTCGATTTAACAGAGCAACAAAGTATCACGAAATCAAGATCAAGAGCTGCAGAAACCTCAAGAGAATCTCCGCCGCCGCTTCCGCCATTTCCAGATGAAGAGGTATTGCAAAAAGCTGGCATGACTAGCGCAGCTTTACCTGCGCGGGCGCAACAACAACCAAGTATTGCGGACGACCTCTCTGAGCGAGGCTTAACACGAGACTCATTAAGGATGCCAGCGTCACCGTCACGTAGAGCACCTACTTTAGCTAGTTCTAGACCCCAAGATCCGCAACAGTATAAGGCTTCTGAAAGAAGAAATGTTGAGCCCGCTCAAGAATTTTCTACAGCAAGAGCTAGACGCACCCTCTTAACAGCTCCTACAGAACGCGAGCAATCTGGGAAACAATACGGAAGAGGAGGCGAGCAAACAACTCGAGGACTTCAATTTGTGTCAGGAAGCGCTCAAAACCGCCAACAACGACAGCCACAAGCGGCGGTGACGACTGATGGAAGTCATGCTCCAGTCGCTGAGCAACAAACAGCAGGTCTTCAGCCTCTACGCCCTACAGCACAACAACAAAAGTTCGAGACTCAAAGAAGAGAAGATGGTGCTGAACAACCACAACATCCTTCATCTCGACATAGTGCCGCGCCACAACATCAATTTTCAGCGCATTCGGGATCGAGAGCTCTAACTCAAAGAGAGGGAGACACCGCTACTCACGAGCAAAATAGAGCTAGAGACGGAGTTAGAAGAGTCCCATCTACAACTGTGAACCCTCGAGAACAAGGAAGACCTATCAGCCGCGCACCAAGCCAAGAATCTTCGCATTGGTAGACGGAATGCACCTCTAACAAAATCGCGTGATTTAACACCACATAAATCACGCACCTAAAATTAGAACACGACTAAATACCAATCTCGACTCGTGTTTTAGGCTTGATTCAGCTCTTTCCTTGTAATATTTCACAAAACCGAAAGCAAAATAAATTGACGGTTGAAACACAAAATACAACGCTTCAAGCTTATTTTTACTTACTCACCTCTCATTAACAATAAAACTCCACGACGCAAAAATGACTTTATAACCCTGTCCTTCCTTGACATAAAAACGGCCTAAGTGATAAAACACTCCCCAAAAATTATACCGCTTACTGCTAATAATTAGCCCAAAATCTTAAAATTATTTTACCCAAAAACCAATTATTAGTGGAAAATAGCATAAATTATAAAAGCCGCCAATATCAGATGAAGCATAAAACACTGATTTCGAAGTTAAATGATATTTATGATTAGCAACAAAAAATGGCACAATATTGGGTGCAATGGGGCTTTATGTCGATTTTGCAAAACTAGAAATAATGCGAAAAAACCACTTTTTAACATCACAATTTTGCACCAAAATAGCCCTCACAATCTATTAAATTATCGATTGTTTTCGCTTTACTTTTAAAATTTAAGACCTATAATAAGGGCTTGTTTGTGGCTTGCTTTTTGATAAATTTGACTGAAATTGCTATTAATAAAATGCCTTTTTGGGCTTTATTTATAAGGGTTTTTGGCTAATTTTGATTATAAGCGAAACGATTATTCCTTGGTAGCTCAGTGGTAGAGCAGTTGACTGTTAATCAATTGGTCGGGGGTTCGAATCCCTCCCGAGGAGCCAAACAAGAAAAGGTTTTCAAGATGGGATTTGAACCCCCGAATTTAATTCTGGTTCGGAAAAATTATGTAATAATTTTTCTAGCGTAAGCTAATCCCTCCGAAGGAGCCAAACAAAGAAAAGGTTTTCAAGGTAGGCTTTGAACCCCAGAATTTAATTCTGGTTCGAAAAAAATTATATATAATTTTTCTAGCGTAAGCTAATCCATCCGAAGGAGCCAAACAAAAGGTTGTGAAGCAATCTTGATGTAAATAGTTCGGCGTAAGTTTGGCGCGGTAATTTTCTTTTTATCGAAGAAAATTCCCACGCCAAGCTGAGATAGCGAATTGCAAATTATGTTAAACAATTATTATTTTTAAGTTATGAAAATTTTCAATTCATTGAAATCAGCGAAAAAACGTGATAAAAACTGCAAAATTGTGCGCAGAAAAGGTCGCCTTTTTGTTATCAACAAAGTTAATCCTAGATTTAAAGCTAGACAAGGATAATTGTCTCTAAACCATGACTAAGTAAGTCATAATTAGTGTGTAAACAAAAATAACGGGGCGTCAATTATCAAAGCTTTGATGTCCGCGCTAGAATTAAAAAATGCCCACAAACTTTTCGCATAAAATCAGAATCGGAACTAGAGCCAGTAAGCTTGCTTTAATTCAAGCCGATGAGGTAAAAAATCTTCTAATTGCGACGGGAATCACAAAAGAGCAAATCGAAATTGTTCCAATCACAACATCGGGCGACAAAATTCAAGATGCGAGCCTTGCTGACATTGGCGGCAAAGGACTTTTCATTAAAGAACTTGAAGAAAGTTTAGTTGCCAAAAAAATCGACATTGCAATTCACTGCGCAAAAGATGTTCCACCAACAATTCACCAAGACACTGAAATAGCGGCTTTTGGCCATCGAAAAGATGCGCGCGATTATTTCATTTCGCAAAAATATGATTCGATTAATTCATTGCCAATTGGCGCAATTGTCGGAACTTCGTCATCGCGGCGCAAGTCGATTTTGCTTGGCTTGAGGCCAGATTTAGAAATTGTAAATTTTCGCGGAAATGTCGACACAAGGCTAAAAAAAATCGATGAAAACAAGGTTGATGCCACAATTTTAGCGGTTTGTGGGCTTGAGCGACTTGGCAAAAAAATTGACCAAAAAAATATAATTGCGACAAAAACCATGCTGCCGGCGGTTGGACAAGGTTGTTTGGCGTTTCAAATTCGCAAACAAGATGGCGACATTTTCAAAATTGTTCGCAAAATTAACCACGCAGAAAGCGAAATTTGTGTCGTGGCGGAAAGGGAATTTTTGCGCGCTTTAAATGCGTCTTGCAAAAGCCCCGTCGCGGTTTATTGCAAAATTGAAAATGGCGAATTAAATTTTCAAACTGCAATTTTTGATTTTGACGGCAAAGAAATTTTTGCAACTAATTTGTGCGAAAAAATTGACAATTTTGATGGCGATTTCGAGAAAAACTTCGATGAATTTTTAGAAAAAAGCAAAAAAATGGCAAGTGTCGCGGCCAAAGAAACAAAGCAAAAAGCCGGAGTTTTATTGGCAAAAATTTGCAGCTAATCTGATTTAAACTACAAACATATTTACAATTCTCAAAACATAAATTTAGGCTTTTAGCTGCGTTTTCTTGGTAAAAATTCACTCAGATGATGATTTTTTGTCTTGGATAAAACTTATATTATTTGACGCGATTTCTGTCACATAAATAAAAGACCAAGATCTTATGCGCAGACAAAGCTTATAAACCCCCTACCCCATAGCCAAACGCAAGACAAGATTTGTAATTATGTCAGATAAACTATTTATACCTCGGATTTTACAAAATATTTTTGAGGAAAAATTGCGACAAAAAAACGAGGGGAATTGGAGGTGTTGAATAGTTTATTGAATATGCCATTTTCCGCTAATAATTAGCTTTTTATGCAAAATAATTGGGTTTTAGACAGAATTTATGAAGCCTGAATGACAATGACTAATTATTAGCGGATTAGTCTTTTTTGTTCATGTAAATTTGGTCTTTCGTTTCTTGACATAAAAGCGATGGCGAAGCTGAAAACTCCGCCATGCTTAAAAAAGAGAGGTTGCTAAAAGTCTTGCTTTTTAAATCGAAAAACTATACTTCTGCATCACGAATTCCGGTGCGACCGCGATCAAGAGCCTCTGCTCTGGCTTGTGCAACCTCAGTGTTTGGTGTTTCTATCGTTGGCACATTTGACGAAACTCTTTGTATTGCTGATCGCACGCCGCTGTTTCTTGAGTTATTTGGCAAAGGGAGTTGGCTAACATCTCTTTGGTCCTTATCCGTGTTTAAAAAATCACTATAATAATTCGCCAACTGAGAAATCCCTAAATTAGGAGCTTCTTGCAGCACGCCACCTTGTTGTGGCACATCATTTTTAGCAAAACTTGCGCTACTCACAGCAACCGTTCCGCCCCGTTCCCTTTGAGGGAAGCGAGAATTTTCAATATTACAGCCATGAAATTTAATCGTATTGAAAATTTCGGGTGGAATCTTAGAAAAGTCGCAATTTCTAAGGTCGCAATTTCTAAAATTCGCCATCCACAAATTGGTTGTGCCAAAATCAATATCTTTAATTATCAAACCTCCGAAATTAGCGAAGCTGTTTTTTTGCTGATTTTGGCGCAAACCTAGAAGTTCTGAGTTTTGTGCATTTATTATTGGGCGACCACTATTGTCATCTATATCTACTGGTAAATCTTCCAAGGTTTTCTTAGACACGTCTATATTGCCTTTGGTTGCGTTTGACAAGGCTTTCACTTGTACAACGCCAGCTGCGCTGAAGCTGGCTGCGCCGCCTCGACCTGCTGGAGATAAAGGTGGAACTCGAGAAGGAATTGGAGGTCTAGGACTTGAAGCACTTCCGCCAACGACTGGGCCACTTCCGCCACCACCAAATCCGCTAAATGCTTGGCCTCTAGGTGTAATTGGCGGCTCTTCGCCATCTGTCCCTGATTCTCCGAAATCTGCACCAGGTTCTTGGTAAGTTGTTCCTCCAATTATATTTGTCCGAACTCCCGTTCCTTGCATAAATACTGGATTACCGTCAGCTCCTGCTGCAAATTGCGGGACATGAAAACCATCAGGCAGAGATGAAATGCTATTTCTTCTTGACCTTGCAACAGAAAACTCTTCGCC
>CAMCFD010000079.1 GCA_945874115.1 Rickettsia typhi
ATCCGCCAAAAGTCGATTTGGAAGAAGAAAAAAAGAACGCGATTTTCATTCAAGAGCTTATCGAAAGAAGTGTTATAAAATCTTGCCACGATATTTCGGACGGCGGATTATTAATTGCACTTTTTGAAATGTGTTTCCGCGATTTGGGATGTTGCGTTGATTTATCTGAGTTAAAAAAATTCGCAAGCGACGTTGACGACAATCATATTTTATTTGGCGAAGACCAAGCGCGCTATGTTGTCGCTATTGATCCGGCATTTCTCGATCGCTTTAACAAAAAAGTTAAAGATTCACAAATTGAAGTTTTTCGAATTGGAAAAGTTATAAAAGATAAAATCAAAATTAATTGTCAACAAGATAGCGAAGAATTAGAAATTGACATAAAAGAGTTGAAAAAAATCAATGAAGAGTTTTTAGAGAAAAAATTTTCTTAAAATAAAAAATGCCGACCAAAACTTTCGAATACACCTCTTACGCGATTGCGATTTTGCAAAAAATAATCGGTTCGCGATTTAGCGTTACGGGCCTCGAAAATTTGCCCAAAAACGGCCAGCCAATAATGTTTGTCGCCAATCATTTTACGCGCTCAGAAACATTTTTTGTTCCATATCTAATCCACAAATATACTAATCGCCAAGTTCGCTCATTAGCTGACGCTAGCCTTTATCACGGATTTCTAGGAAGATTTTTAACGAATGTTGGAACAATTTCCACCAAAGATCCAAATCGCGACAAAATCATCGTCAAAGATTTAATACAGAATAATTATGACTGGTTGATTTATCCGGAAGGAAGTATGATTAAAAGCAAGCAAATCGAGAAGCAAGAATTATACATAAGCCACACTCCGCATCGAATTGGCGCCACGCGCACAGGTTCGGCGGTTCTTGCTCTAAAATCGCATCTTTATCGCCAAGATATAATCGAAGCCTATGACGCCAAAAATACGCAAGTTTTGGAAGATTTTAAGAAAGAGCTCGACATTGAATATGACGAATATTTAAGGCAACTTACGACTTATGTTGTGTCGCTTTCAATAACATATTATCCAATTCGCCCGGGTGAAAATCGCATCGAAATGTTTGCGAAAAAAAGAATCGACCAAATTTCGCCACGCCTTGTCGAAGAGCTTCAAATTGAGGGGAATTTATTGTCACAAGCGCAAATAAATCTTCATTTTGGCGAGCCGATGAATCTTACGGAATACACAAAAATGACGCGCGGATTGATATATCAAATTCCGATTATTAAAAACGACACCAAAACAAATTTTATCATAAAATATTTCAAAAATCGCCTCACAAATGATTTTATGGAAAAAATTTATTCAAACATCGAAGTCAATATTGACCATATTTTTAGCGCGTCTCTGCGCCATATTTTGCAAGATGAAGTCGATATTTCTCATCTTAAAAGAATAGTTTATTTATCGGCTTTGATGATAAATAAAAGTAAAAATTATCGAATTAACGACAGTATTCAAGAAAAAAATCTGTTTAAAATTTTTAGCGACGAAACTCATCTTGAGTTTGAGGGGATTTTTAATTTGGCGAAAAAACTTGGCGAAATTACGCAAATTGACGAAAACACAATCAGGATAAATAAAACGGCGTTATTTGTGGTTCGCGATTTTCACGAAATTAGGCTGCAAAGCACTTTGCAGGTTATTTTTAACGAATTTTCTTTGCTTGAAAATGCCGGAAATATCGTGCGCAGAAATTGTCATTTAAGTGTTGATGAAGTCAGAAATAAAGTTGTGAATGATTTGATAAAATCTGATCAAGACGAATATAAAAAAGAATATAAAAAATATTTCGATAAAGATTTTTCTAAGCCCGAAAATATCGGAATGCCTTATTTATTGAGTCCGAAAAATAAAACTCAAGAAACAGGAATTTTGCTTTGTCACGGATATAAATCAAGCCCGAAAGAAGTTGAGGCGCTCGCGAAATTTTTGTGTGATTTAGGATTTATAGTTTATGCCGTTAGACTTAAAGGCCACGGAACCTCGCCGATTAATTTGCAAGATGTTTTTTGGCAAGATTGGCGCGATTCAATGCAAAAAGGATATGCGATTTTGAATAATATTTGCCAAGAAATGGTCATTGTCGGTTTTTCAGCCGGAGGTTTGCTGGCTCTGCTTTCTTCTTCTAAGAAAAATCGTCAAATAAAAGGTGTGGTGTCAATTAATGCAGCTTTAAAATTGCAAGATATGAGGGCGAGATTTGTTCCGGCGATTAATTGGTGGAACGAAGTTTTGCATAAATTTCATATCGAAAAAGGCCTTTTTGAATATGTCGATGATAAGCCTGAAAACCCTGATTTTAACTATTCGCGAAACTATTTGAAGGGTGTTGAAGAATTAGAAAAGTTGATGAAAAAATGCGAAGATAGCTTGGATAAAGTCTCTGCGCCGACCTTGATAATTCAGGCTTTGAAAGATCCGGTTATTAATCCTGTCAGCGCTAAATTAATTTATGATAAAATAGAATCGCCAATAAAACATTTGTCAGAATTAGATTTGTCAAATCATGTAATAATAAATGGCGACGGAAAAGAAACCGTATTTCAAGAAATAAAAGATTTTTTGTCGAAGATAAAAGCTTGTTAAAATCTGATTTTTGATTTAATTAAGATTTTTAATTTTAGAAGCTTAGATTTCCTTAGAAAATAAAGGCTTACAAGCGAAGATAAATAATCATAAAAATTGTAATTTTTATATTGCAAAATCAACTTAAGTTTGATATTGTTTATTTTAGGTGCTGTTAGCTAATTCAGCCAGTCACATTTTGGCATACTTTCGGCGCTTTTCTGGCAAAGTTTACAATAAATATCAGGATATATTTTGAGTAATTGTGTCAAAAAATAAGGTTGAATGAATTAGCTAACAGCGGCTAAGGTCATATGAATTTTGACCGATTTTGCGCAATATTAAATCGTTATTTTAAACGATTAGAATTTTACATTTTCATTTTGATAATTTTTGGTTAAAAAATATGGAAGAATTTTTTAGAAAACTAAAAGAGAAGCTTTTTCCTAAGCCAGATTACGATATGGAAGATTCCGATGAGCTTGAGGACAAAAAAAATGAAGGCGAAGAAGAGATAGAAAACACCGCAGTTTCGTCGGGTGGCCCAGAAATTGCTTCTGCGAAGAAAAATAAGATGATGGTGATTGTTGCGTCTTCGCTTCTTATCACTGGTGTTGTATATTTCTTGTTTTTTAAAACTGAAAATAAGCCAAAAACTCAACTTGAAGCCGTCACGCCAATAATTACTCCGCGCGAAGTGACCAGAAGTGAAGATGGAAAATCACCGTTCGAACTTGCTGAAAACAAAGCCACAGAAACAGATGTGGCCTTGCTTGAAAAGCCAAAAGCGCCTGATGTTCCTAAGTTGCCCGAAATTTCTGCTGATCTAGAAAAAGAAGGCTTGCAAGATTTATTTATTAAGCCAAAGCCGCCAGAAGTGGTGCCGCCACAGGCTCCTTCAGAATTGCCGCAAATTGTTCCGGCTGTTCCTGTTGCGCCAGGTGCGCAAGTTGCTCCAGCGCAGCCGCAACAAGCGGTCAATCAACCACCAGCTTCTGATCCAAGATATGCGCCAATTATTGTTTTACAGGGTCAGGCGGGTCCAGCTTTGGGTGTTGGCTATGATCAAAATATTCAAGTTTTGAATGGTGATCCAATCAGAAGCCTTGAAAAATCGAAAGTTAGCGTAAAAACATCTTTTGTCGAAGACAGAACTAATGTTGTTGCGCAAGGAAAAATGCTAAATGCAGTGCTTGAAACGGCGATTAACACTGAAGTTTTGGGTGCGGTTCGCGCAATCGTAAGTCGCGACGTTTACGGTGAAGCTGGAAACAAAGTTCTTATTCCGCGCGGAGCAAGGCTTTACGGCACATATTCAACCGAAACTGCGCGCGGACAATCTCGCGTTCAAATAAACTGGACGCGATTAATCAGGCCAGACGGCGTCGATTTATCGATTTCATCTTTTGCCTCAGATCAATTTGGTCGCGCCGGCCTTGAAGGAAAAGTTGATAACAAATATTCGCAAGTCGTCATAAACTCATTGTTAACAAGCATTTTGGCGGCTGGTGGCGTTGCGGCTGCTGAAAGTCTAATTGGTGGCGGAGGTTCTTCAAATACAACCACAACAAATCCTCAGCAAGGAACAACAACCACAACGGGTAGGGCTTCTAGTCAAGCAGTTTATGAAGTAAGTCGCAGCGTTACTGACACTGCGTCGCGGTTTGTCAGAGAATATTTTGACGCAAGACCGGCAATTACAATCCCTCAAGGCACAAGAATAACGGTCCTCGTTAACTCTGATATTAAAGTCCCATCGGTAAAGAGATAATATGAAAGATAAAAAAATAATAAATTTACATTTAATTTCTGATTCAACCGGCGAGACTTTAAGTTCGGTCGCTCGCGCTGTTTTGTCGCAATTCGAAAACATAGAATCGAAAGATTTTATCTGGCCACTTATTCGAACGAAACAGCAAATCGAGAAAATCAAAGAATCAATTACGCAAAATCCAGGAATTGTGATGTACACCATTTTGCAAAGCGAAATAATCGATTCGCTAAAGTTGCATTGTAAACAGTTGCAAATTCCGTGCGTTAGTGTATTATCCCACATTATTTCGACATTTTCGAATTATTTGGAGATGGACATCAGTAATGTCGTCGGCCGCCAACATTTGCTTGACGAAGAATATTTTTCGCGAGTTGAGGCGATTAATTATACGATGAGTCACGATGACGGGCAAGCGAACTGGGATTTATATGAAGCCGACATCGTCATTATTGGCGTTTCGCGAACTTCAAAATCGCCAACTTGCGTATATTTATCGTGTCGCGGTTATAAAGCTGCTAACATTCCTTTTGTTTCAAGCGAAACAATGCCTGACACGATTTTTGACTTGAAAAAGCCGCTGATTGTTGGTTTAATTATAAACCCAGAAAAATTGATACAAATCAGACAAAGTAGATTATTATCAATCGGGCAAGATGGTTCGACCGAATATATCGATCTTGAGTCAGTTAAAAAAGAAGTTGCCGAATCAAGAAAATTATTTGCCAAATTGAATTGTCCAATTATAGATGTGACAAAAAAATCAGTTGAAGAAACGTCGGCGCGAATCATTCAACTTTTACAAGAAAAGCAATTAAACGATAAAAATAAAACTAACTAAATAATGGTAAAGCACAACATTTTAATCGTAGACGACGAGCCAACACAATGTAAAATAATGAAGAAATTCATTTCAAATATGGGTCATAATTTTTTGATTATGAACAGTGGAATGGAAGTTGTCGATTTTTTCGTTAACAAGAAAGTAATAGAGGGAATTACTAGCGCTGACATCGATGTTATGTTGCTTGATTTGTCAATGCCTGATATCGACGGATTAACCGTTCTTAAGAAGATCGCCGACATAAAAAGCGATGTGCAAGTTATTGTTTTAACTGCGACAAGCGATGTTACTCTTGCTGTGAACGCCATAAATCTTGGCGCTACAGATTACATAATTAAAGGCAAAGATGACATTTTTGCGCGCTTGACGGCGTCAATTAAAAATGCGATCGACAAGAAAAATCTGAAATATCAAGTTTCGAATTTGGTTAGAAAAGACCAAAATCAAGTTGCGTTTTCTGATATCGTTGGTCAATCTGATTCAATGCTTTCAGTCGTCAATTTGGCGAAAAAAGCTGTCAACATCTCAATTCCAATTTTAATTGAAGGGCAAAGTGGCTGCGGAAAAGAGCTTTTGGCTCGCGCAATTCACGGTTCAGGAACGCGCTCGGGCAAGCCATTTATTGTGGTTGAGTGTGATATGATAAAGCCAGAACTGATGGAAGAAACATTGTTTGGCCTTGAAAAATCATTAACAGGAAAGCCAAAAATCGGCAAAATTCGTGACGCTGAAGGTGGTACAATTTTCTTCAAAAAAATCGAGTTTTTAACGCTTGACATTCAAACAAAATTATTACGATTTTTGCAAGACGGAGAATTTTATCCAGCAGACAGTGCTAAATCAATAAAATCAAATGCCAGATTGATTGCTTCAACCAGTAAAAATCTGACAAAATTGACTGAAGAAAAAAAATTCAGAGAAGATTTGCGTTACGCTTTGTCAATTTTTCCAATTCCTGTTTCGTCGCTACAAAATAGAGGAAATGAAGACATTAAATTTTTGTCAGATCATTTTTTAAGAACCTTTGCGGTTAACGAAAATAAAAAAATTAAGTCGATTTCAAGCGAAGCTTATCAAATTCTTTATGATTATGACTGGAAAGACAATATTCGCCAGCTTAAAAATTATATTTTCCGCGCCGTAATTTTATGCGACGGCGAAGTTTTGAATCCTGAGCATTTTCCACAAATCTTAAACTCAGAAGATTCATCTGGCGCTTCGGCAGCAAAGAAAAAACTCAATGTTAAAAGTGACATTGTCGAAATTTTTGATGAAAATGGAAATTGCAAATCACTTGGTGACATTGAAGAAGAAATATCAAAAAAATTGATGACAAAATATCAGGGAAACGTTTCTGAAGTCGCCAAACAGCTCAGTATCGCACGCTCAACACTTTATCGCAAATTGCGAATTGACGAAAACGATATTGCGAGATTAGAGCAAGAAGAAGCAAAAAATAAATAAAATATGAGAAAAGTTAAAACAGCGATTTTCCCGGTTGGTGGCCTTGGCACTAGGTTTTTGCCAGCGACTAAGTCGATGCCAAAAGAAATGTTGCCAATCGCAAACAAGCCGATTATTCAATATGCTTATGAAGAGGCGCGCGACGCAGGAATAGAAAAATTTATTTTTGTAACCGGTCGCAACAAAAACTCGATCAATAATCATTTTGACCATTCTTACGAACTTGAATCGAAGCTTGACAACAGCAATAAAACCAACGAATTAAGTCAGGTTATGTCGTGGTTGCCAAATCCGGGGCAAGTTGCATTTGTGCGCCAACAAAAACCTTTGGGTCTTGGACACGCCGTTTGGTGCGCGCGAAATTTTATCGCTGAAAACGAACCTTTCGTCGT
>CAMCFD010000080.1 GCA_945874115.1 Rickettsia typhi
GCTGATGCTTCAATTCAGGAATCATTGGTTAAAAAAGCCCAAATCGAATTCGATTATACAAAAGTTTTTGCGCCAATTTCGGGCAAAATCGGCAAATCTTACGTAACAAAAGGCGCCTTGGTGAGCGCGCTACAAACTCAAGTGCTTACGGTCATAACGCAACTTGACCCAATTTATGTTGATATTTCTCAGCCAAACGCCGACATGTTTAAAATGCAAAGCAAAATTGGCGACAAAAAAGATGTTGAAGTCGAGCTTATAATTCCCGATCACAACAAGCCTTATGAAACCTTGGGAAAATTACAATTTTCTGAATCGATTATCGACGAAAGCACTGGTGCAGTCTCGCTTCGTGCGGTTTTCGAAAATAAAGATGGACTTCTTCTTCCGGGGCTTTTTGTTCGCGCTAGAATTAAATTAGCCAAAGAAATGAAGATTTTAGCCCCGCAAAATGCGGTGCAAATTCAGCCAGATGGAAGCGCGAGCGTTTGGGTTGTTGATGATAAAAATATAGTTTTGCCAAGAAAAATTGAAGCAAAAACAAGTTATGGTAATAATTGGATTGTCGATAGCGGACTTAATATCGGCGATGTTATTGTGCTTGAAGGTTTTCAAAAAATTATGCCAAATGCAAAAGTTTCACCAGTTCTTTCTGAGAAAAAAGCCGAGAAAAAAGATGAAGTTTTGAAAAATGAAAATCCGGCGCCAATTGAAGAAAATAAAGATAAGGCAAGCGAAATTATAGAAAAAAAATCGCCAGAAATTATTGAAGAAAAAAGCGAGAAAGCTCCACAATTAAATTCGCAGAATATAAATTATGACGCAGAAATAAAAAAATATATCGAAGACAAAATTAATTCGGCGAAAAGTGAGCTTAAAGATACTGAGAAGTCAAGCGATTTAAATGTTGCGACGAAGAAAAAAACTCCAGAAAATTCGACGAAAAAAAATGTTGACGCTGGCGCAAAAAATCAGGAGGGTTAATGTCAGCATTTTTCATTGAGCGTCCGGTTTTTGCTTGGGTTATCGCCATAATTATAATGCTTGCAGGCGCTTTATCGATTTTCAGATTGCCGGTCGAACAATATCCAAACATCGCGCCGCCATCAGTTTCAATTCGCGCATCTTACGCCGGAGCTTCTTCTGAAACTATCGAAAACAGCGTCACTCAAATTATAGAACAAAGCCTTACGGGGATTGACAATTTGCGCTATTTTAGATCGAGCAGCGCCGACAACACCGCAAGCATTACACTAACTTTCGAACCCGGAACTGACCCTGATATTGCTCAAGTTCAAACTCAAAATAAAATTCAAGCTTCAATTGCGAGACTTCCGCAAACCGTGCAAACTCAAGGGGTTTTTGTCACCAAATCTAACGACAGCTTTTTGTTAATCGCCGGATTTTATTCGCCCGACGAAAGTGTAAACCAACAAGAGCTTTCTGACCTTTTAACTTCTGAAGTTCAAGACGCAATTGCGCGAGTCAACGGCGTTGGTGATGTTACGGTTTTTGGCGAGCCTCACGCAATTCGAGTTTGGCTTGATCCCGAGAAACTTCTTAGCTATAAAATGACGGTGATGGACGTTCGAACCGCGATTGAAACTCAAAACGTCGATGTGTCTGCCGGTCAACTTGGCGGTCTTCCAGCGGTTGAAAATCAACAAATTAATGCGACGATTACGGTTCAATCAAAACTCAAAAATGTCGATGAATTCAACAATTTGATTTTGCGCGTTAATTCTAATGGAAGCCAAATTCGCTTGCGCGACGTTGCAAGAATTGAGCTTGGCTCGCAAGGCTATAAAAGAATTGTGCGCTATAAAAGAAAGCCCGCAACCGGCATCGCCGTAAACTTGGCGTCGGGCGCCAATGCACTTAAAACAGCGCGTTTAGTGAAAGAAAAAATCGACGAAATCAAAAAATCTTTACCAAAAGGCATCGATGTTATTTATCCCTACGACACAACTCCGTTCGTAAAATTGTCGATTAAAGAAGTTATCAAAACCTTGATTGAAGCGGTTTTCTTGGTGTTTTTAGTTATGCTTTTATTTTTACAAAACTTCCGTGCCACGCTAATTCCAACAATCGCGGTGCCAATTGTTTTGCTCGGAACTTTCGGAATTTTATCGGTTTTTGGCTTCAGCATAAACGTCTTGACAATGTTTGCTATAGTCTTGGCGATTGGCTTGCTGGTTGATGATGCGATTGTCGTCGTTGAAAACGTAGAACGCATTATGGCCGAAGAAGGCTTGTCTCCCAAAGAAGCGACGAAAAAATCTATGAAGCAAATCACTAGCGCACTAATCGGGATCGCACTCGTATTATCTTCGGTTTTTGTGCCGATGGCCTTCTTTGGCGGCTCGGCGGGCGCTATTTATCGCCAGTTTTCAATCACGATTGTTTCGGCGATGTTTTTATCAGTAATCGTCGCGCTGGTCTTATCTCCTTGTTTGTGCGCCACATTCTTAAAGCCAGTCGAAAAAGGACACTCCGAGGCGACAACCGGCTTCTTCGGTTGGTTTAATCGCATGTTTAACCGAAGTCGCAATTTTTATGAATCAAGTGCTAAAAGTTTTGCGCAAAAAACATTTCGCTCAATCATGATTTATGTGGCGATCGTTCTTACGACAGGCTTCATTTTCATGCGCCTTCCCACTTCATTTTTGCCAAACGAAGATCAGGGTTTGATGTTTTTATTAATCAACAGTCCGGCGGGCGCGACAGCCGAGAGAACGCTTGAAAGCGTCAAAAAAGTCGAAGATCATTTCTTGATCAAAGAGGAAAAAAACACCGAATATTTATTTACCGTCACCGGATTTAGCTTTGCGGGATCGGCTCAAAACACGGCTCTTGGGTTCGTTGCGTTAAAAGACTGGAGCTTAAGAAAGGAAAAAGATCAATCGGTTTTCGCCCTTTCTGCGCGCGCCTTCCCAGCTTTAATGTCGATTCGCGATGCCTCAGCTTTTGCGTTTTTTCCGCCACCAATTCGCGAACTTGGAAACGCCTCAGGCTTCGATTTTCAACTTATTGATCGCGGCGGACTTGGTCACGAAGCCCTCATAAACGCGCGCAACCAGCTTTTGGGAATGGCCGCACAAAATCCGAAACTTGTTGGCGTTAGGCCAAATGGCTTAAATGACGTTGCGCAATATAAAATCGACATCGATCAAGAAAAAGCCAGCGCCCTTGGCATTTCAATTTTTGACATCAACAAAACGTTGCAAATCGCCTTTGGCTCAGATTATGTCAATGATTTTATCGATAACGGTCGCATTAAACGAGTTTATATGCAAGCCGATGCACCTTACAGAATGTTGCCCGAAGATGTGAATAAATGGTACATAAAAAATAACCAAGGTAAGATGGTTTCGTTTAAAGAATTCTCGTCAGGCCACTGGATTTCAGGCTCGCCAAAGCTCGAAAGATTTAACGGCAAAGCCTCAATCAACATTCAAGGAGAGCCCGCCAAAGGAGTGAGTTCGGGCGAAGCGATGCAAATAATCATCGACTCGGTCAAAAAATTGCCGAAAGGTTTCGACATTGAATGGTCAGGAATTTCATATGAAGAAAGGCTTAGCGGCGCACAGGCCCCTGCCCTTTACACACTTTCAGTTCTTATCGTATTTTTATGTCTCGCCGCACTTTATGAAAGCTGGATCGTGCCTTTCTCGGTGATTTTAACCGTTCCAATCGGGATTTTTGGCGCCAGCTTAGCGACAAGATTATTCGGCCTCAATAACGACGTTTATTTTCAAGTTGCGCTTCTTACAACAGTTGGGCTCACGGCCAAAAATGCGATTTTAATTGTCGAGTTCGCCAAAAAACTTTACGAATCAGGACAAGACTTGCTTGACGCAACAATTGAGGCCTCAAAAATCAGATTTCGCCCAATCATCATGACTTCTTTCGCATTTATTCTTGGCGTCAGCCCACTCGCAACCTCTAACGGCGCAGGATCAGCCGCACAAAATGCCATCGGAATTGCCGTTATGGGCGGCATGATTTCTGCGACATTTATCGCGATTTTCTTCGTGCCGATGCTTTATGTTTTAATGCAAAAACTCAAGAAAAAAGATGATCGCGCCACTGAATAAAAGGCTCGATAATTTTTAATTTTTAAAACACTATTAAATTAGATGCAATATTTTATAAGAAATATCACATTATTTTTTACTCTAACCTCAACACTCGTCGCTTTTTCTGGCTGCACCATGATTCCAAAATATTTAAAGCCAAGCGAAGAAATTGCACCAAGTTGGCCTAATCAAGAAGTTGAAGATTTTTCTGATAAAAACAAGAAAAAGGCCGCCGAGATTGGCTTTAAAGAGTTTTTCAAAAATCAAGAATTACAAAAAATAATCGAAATTACTTTAAAAAATAATCGCGATTTAAGAATTGCCACTCTTAATATCGAAGCAGCGCAAGAATTTTATCGCATTCAAAAGGCTGATTTATTTCCGACGATTGGAGTCGGCTCAAGATATGCGCGTCAACGAACTCCACCCAACTCTTTGGCACGATTTGGCGGCACAATTTCTCCATCACGCGGCGCTTTTATAATCGACACTTTCGAAATAAACTTAGCGGCAACAGCCTTTGAACTCGACTTATTTGGCCGACTTAGAAGCTTAAATAAATCAGCTTTCGAAGATTTTTTATCGAGAATTGAAGCGCAAAATTCCCTAAAAATTTCTCTGATTGCACAAACCGCAAACTCTTATGTGCAGTGGATTTCTGACCTTGAAAGATTAAAAATTATCGACGAACAAATTAAAATTGAAGAAAAATATTTCGAGTTAATAAATAAAACATATGAAAAAGGCTCGATTTCGAAAATTGATTTAATGAAAGCCAGAAATGCTTTAGAAAATGCTAAATCTAAGAATTCGAGTTTTGCAAGAATCGTTGAGCAAGATAAAAATATTTTACTTTTATTAACCGCACAAAAAGACGATAAAGACATTGCTGTGGTTGATTTAGACTCCTTAAAATTGGCCGAAGATTTATCTGTCGGATTGCCTTCGGAAGTTTTATTACTTCGCCCCGATATTGCGCAAGCCGAACATAGTTTAAAATCACAAAATGCCAATATCGGAGCGGCTCGCGCAGCCTTCTTTCCTTCGATTTCTTTGACCGGAAGTTATGGTTTTTCAAGCACAAGATTATCTAATTTATTTTTGTCCGGCTCAAAGGGCGCCTGGAATTATGCGCCACAAGTCAATATTCCAATTTTTGAAGCTGGACGAAATTTAGCCAATTTAAAAGTTGCAGAAGTCGAAAAAAATATTGCCATCGAGAATTATCAAAAAGCAATTCAAACCGCATTTAAAGAGGTCGCGGATGAATTATCAGCGCGAAAAAATCTAAAAAAAGAGTTGGAATCTTATCAGTTAATGACAAAGCTTAATACAGAAATAACTGATCTACATAAGGCAATGTTAAAGCAGGGAAGCGAAGATGCGCTTGATTTAATCGCAAGTGAGCGCGATTTATTGATCGCGAAATATAACGAAATCGAGGTTCGACGCGCCTATTTAACCAATCAGATTAATTTATATAAAGCGCTTGGTGGCGGCTTGGTTGAATAGATTTATAATTTTAAACTCTCTAAAACTTTCATAGCTTTATTTTCGTCGATCAATTTTTGTGCCAAAATGACACCCTCTTCTACACTTTTCACAAGCGACGAAAGCTTGAGCGCGTAAGCTGAATTAAGAATCACTATATCGCGATAAAAAGATTTTTCTCCGCTCAATAGCCCGATTAATTTTTGCGCGTTATATTGCGGATTTTCACCTCTCAAATCGTCAATTTTACACTTCTTAAAACCGAAATTTTGCGGATTAATAATTTCTTCTTCTGAAATTTTTCCATTTTCTAATTTCATAAAATAAGAATTATCGCAAAGCGTAATTTCATCCATTTTGTCAAAACCACAAACGATATAAACAGCCTCGCTTCCCTTTATTTTCAAGGCCTCAATCATTGGTGACATTGTTTCTTTTTTCGAAGTTCCAATAAATTGTCTCGTGACATTTGCGGGATTTAAAAGTGGCCCTAAATAATTAAAAATTGTCGCAACGTTAAATTCTTGCGCAATTTCTCTTCTAATTTCAGCTAGATTTTTCAACGACTCGTGAAAGAAAGGCGCAAATAAAAAACATAATTTTTTCTCGCGTAAATTTTTTTCAATTTCCAAAATGTCATCAGAAATTTTCACGCCAAGTTCGCCAAAAATATCCGCCGATCCTGACTTCGAAGAAATCGCCTTATTGCCGTGCTTAGCAACCACTACTCCGGCGGCGGCTACAACAAAAGACATTGCGGTTGAAATGTTGAGTGTTTGCAAATTATCACCACCAGTTCCGCACAAATCAATTGCGCCTTTTGGTGCGTTTATTTTTCGCATTCTTGCTTGCAAAACATTCATCGCACCCACAAAAGTCGCGGTTTTGAAGCCAACCTCGTTAATTTCGAGCAAGATTTTTTTTGCATCAATTTTATTGATTTTTCCATCAATTATGTCTGAGAAAATTTGTTCGAATTGTGTATAATCTAAATTTTTTAAACTCATTTTAAACTTTTGTAAATATGTGCAAAGACCTTTATTTGGCGGATAAAACCACTAAATTACGTCGAGAAAATTCTTGATAATTTGATGTCCGAATTCAGACGCGATTGATTCTGGATGAAATTGCACGCCATAAATTTTGTGCTTTTTATGGGCAAGTCCCATTATTATTCCATCTTTCGTTTGAGCAGTAATTTCGAGGCTTTGCGGCAAAGATTCTTTCTCAACAGTCAATGAGTGATAGCGCGTCGCTTTAAAAGGCGAAGGCAATCCTTTAAAAACAGATTTTCCTTCGTGATGAATATCGCTGATTTTTCCATGCATCGGATAAGTCTTGATAACCTTGCC
>CAMCFD010000081.1 GCA_945874115.1 Rickettsia typhi
TGTGCGGGAGAATTTTTGATGAAAGCGGCGAAGAAAAATAAAGTGAAAATTTTGCCAGTTGACTCAGAACATAACGCGATTTTTCAGATTTTTGAGACGCAAAATTTGACGCAAATTGACAACATAATTTTAACCGCGTCGGGCGGGCCATTTTTTAACAGCACCAAAAATTTTAGCAAAATTACGGTTGAGGAAGCTTTGAAACACCCGAATTGGACGATGGGTGCAAAAATTTCGATTGACTCAGCGACCATGATGAATAAAGGTCTTGAGATGATTGAAGCTTATCAACTTTTTCCGATTGAGAAAAATCAGATCGAGGTTTTAGTTCACCCACAATCGATTGTGCACGGAATTGTAAATTATAAAGATGGCTCGAGCCTTGCGATGATGAGCTTGCCAGACATGAAAGTTCCGCTATCTTACGCCCTCGCCTTTCCGAAACGAATGACGATAAATCACCAAAAACTTGACTTGGCAAAAATTGGCAATTTGGGGTTTTTTCAAGCTGATGAAAAAAAATTTCCGGCGCTAAAGCTTTGTAGAGAAGCGATGGAGGCTGATGGAAATTCTCCCACCATTTTAAACGCGGCCAATGAAATTGCGGTTGAAAGATTTTTGAAAAAAGAAATCACTTTTGACAAGATTACAAAAATTGTGGCGAAAACTCTTGACAAGATTGCTTCACAAAAAGTAAAGTCGATGGAAGAAATAATTGAATTTGATAGAATTGCGAGAAATATAGCAAAAACTTTATCTTAAGAAATGTCGAGAAGTCAAACTGCAAACAGAAAAGCTGCGACACCAAGACATCGCGGTGCCGTTCCCGCTTGGATGATTCAAGATTCGCAGGAAATTTCCGCCAAAAAAGAAAAAACTTTAGACCGAAGACTAAAATATAACAAATCTGATTTTTTAACTCCTCCGGAAAGCGTAAGACAAAGCATACTTGAAAGCATTGGACAAGGCGGAACGCTCGATCAATCAAATGTCGAAGTTTTGTTATCGCGCGAGGATGGGAAAAATACTTATTTCTTGCTGAAAAAACTGGGGTCAATCGATTCGGTTATTGCAAGCGACCTGTTTCGCACACTCACTTCAAAAAAATGTTTCGCCAAAAGAGAAGTTATAATTTATGACGAAGAAAATGATGATTATTATACCGCGATAAAATTCGAAGAAGATATTACAAAGAAACTCAAGAAAAAGACTAGAAGAGAAGATTTATCAGTTAAAGAAGCTGAAACGAATCGTTTTTTTCTCGGAGATTATAACGCCAGAGGTCAAGTTAAAGAAGATAGTTTTCGCGAAGTTCGTGAAGATTTTTTAAGCGACAAAGATTTTATGATGAAGAATTCCTTTATGGACGGGCTTCTTTATGTGTTTGGCGAGGCTGATGATAATCCACAAAACTTTGTAACGACCGAAGATCGGGTTCCCGGAAGAATCGACATGGGCGCACTTTTTAACACTCATATCGAGCCTTTTGGGCGCTTAATTTATTCGACAAAACCACGATTTAGAAAAGACTTAATTTCTTATTTGCGAGATGGTGGCAACGCAAATCCTCAAGCTTCACCTCCACATAAAGACTATGAGCAAGCAACGGCAGATTTTTTGGGCAAAGACATAAGCAAAACCGACAGATTCAGAATTTATGGCTGTGCGCAATCATCGGGATTTTTTCTTGAACACATTGCCGGACTTTCTTTAGATGGCAAAACTAAAGATATACTAAGGACAAAAATCGCTGACAAAAAGAAAGAGCTTAAAATAAAAGTGCCGGATATTATGAGGTATCCTTATCTTGATACTCGACAAAGTCGCAAACCTGTTTTAAATATACCTGAGCACAGCTGGACAAAAAAAAATTTAGAGCAATATAGCATGACATATAGCGACGTATTGTCGCAAGAATTTGTGGATTATTTTAAGCGCAATGATGACGCCACCTTGCAAGAATATAGCATTGAAGAATATAAAGATGATTTGCTCAAAATATTGTATGATGCACAGAAAAAATTGCTGGATGAATCTTCTCATAATCTTGACGATGAACAAGCGGATATTTTATTTAATGAAATATCGCAGGCAAATTCAGAGTTAAAGAACTATCTTTATTCACAAGACTTTCAAACCGCCGATGAGTGCAGGGAAAATTTCGCCGCCGCGATAACAACAGCAAGCGACATTTTATATGAAAGATTAGATGGTTGCGGAATGTTTTCTAACCAATTATTAGGATCAATAGACCGCTCTTACACCCAACTAATTTCAACAGTTTCATCACAAAAATTTACTGAGAGACAAGCTAACTTTGTTTTGCTTAGAAAAATAGAAGATAGAATAAAAAGTGAAAGCGAAGAAGATCCTGCGCGATATGACACGAGAGATTATTTCGTTTCTTTTATGTATGGAATTGAAAGGGCAATTGAACTTTCACAAGATGAAGAGTTTTTGCAAAATTACGCAAAAAAATATCAAGATGAGCTTGGAGAATATGGTCATGCAATCGCTTTAAAGGGCGTTGAATTTCTTAAGCAAAATGCGGCGCAGGCACAAAATCAATTTGCGATATTTTTAGATTATTATCACCGGATAAAATCGCAAGTCACAGAATTTTCGCAAAAGAAAGAGGATGCGGTTTGGCGCAAAAAAGGTGGCAAAATTAAAGAACATGTTTTAGAAAAAGAATTAAAGGATGATTTTAGTGACGGTTCGAAAATAAGGCTGAAAGCGAGTTTTTTAAAGGACACATTTGAATCTTATAAATCAACTTTAGAAAAGGTAGCAACCGAACCAAATTCTAAAGAGTTTTTTTATACACTGCCAAACGGAAAAACTCAAAAAAGATATTATCAAGTTTCTTCGCAATCACAAAACGCCCTAGAAGAGTCACTGGTCTGTCTTCCGTCAAAAATAACCGATATTTATTTGCAAAAAGCACAGCCTTTCGATAACGCAGACGCCATTTCTGAACTTATGTCAAGCAGGCCTAGAGCTGAAGCGATGACAAATTTTTCTGCTGATAATTTTGTAGAAGATGCTTTATTTTCACAACACGAAATTGATGAAGAAAGCGCCGAAATTCACGTTAATTTTGGCGACAGATTAAATTATGGCGGCAATGTTTTTAGCATTGTTGGCGGCAATAATGAATTAAAAACTAGAAGATCGGTTTCCAGCACATTATTGTCCTATCTTCACCAACACAAGAAAAATTCTTCTCGCGGTGAATTTTTAGACTTGCGCTTGGGCGACCATAATTTATATGACGAACGCGGAAATATTTGCGCCGGAAGGCCAATTTTAATAGAAGGACAACATTTTTTAGCTCAAAATGGCGATGTTGCTCTCGATCAACTTGACGTGGCTTTTCCACGAGTTGATAAAAAAATGTTGCTCGATCAAAAAACGACGCAAGATATTGCAAAACACATATTTTTAACCGCTTATAAAGGTTTCGAACTTTGTAAAAAATCAAAACCAGAAAAAAAACGCGTCATCGTAAAATCAAGCTTTGACAAAGATTGTGGCTCGCCCGCCTTCATTCAACTTTCTATGCAAATTTTGGCAGCAAAAACTGCTGGAGTTGAATTAAAAATTACCAACAAATTTTTAGTTGCATCTAGCCAACTTTATGAAAGAGAAATTTCGCAAGGAGAAATTGATTATTTCAAGCGCAACGTTTTGCCTAACATTGCCGACATATTGAGCGACAATCATTTATCAATTAATCAAAGAATCGCCCAAATTCACGATAAATGTCAAGAATTTGAAATGCTTTTTAAGCGCGACAAAAGCGGAATAACTTCGGCGAATTATAGAGAAATAAAAGGACAAATTGTGTCGATTGTAAAAGCCGACAAACCGGCTCTAGCAAACGCTAAACTTAAATTTGAAGAAATTGCACAAATTTTGCAAAATCCGCAAATTTCAGGAGTTGCAAACCAAGATGGTCGCGCGACGCCAACAATGACAAAATCGCGAATTCCGTTTTTTTCAAGACAACAAAAACGCGCGGCCGAGGCTCGCTTGATTGACAGACTGAAAGATCGCGGACTAATTACACAAAACATAACTAATATTGCGCAATTGCGCCAATTTTACCAAGACGAGCTGCATAAATCACAAGAAAGAAACATTCAATATCAGGCGCAAGACACGTCAGATTTTCGATTGCGCGAAACGGGAAATGTCAAAGAAATAACAGCACAACTTCCACAGACAGATGTCGCGCCACTTGGATCGGTTTCTTTAGTCAACATCAGCACTACAAAACCTCCATCACAAATTTGGAGAGAATATCAAGAAAAAATTAAGGAAGTTATAGAAAAAGTTGTGCTCGACGAACCACAAGAAAGACAACAATTAGCTTACATAAAAATTGTTGTTTTAATGAAAAGTTTGGCGCGATATGGCAAAGAGCATTTAAAGGAAATTGACGCAAAAGATTTGGATTCTATCTTACAAGGCGGCGAAAATGCTGGCTTTAGCAGATGGAAAAACGAACAAGGATTTAGAAATATTTTACAAGAAGAAGCAAAAAAACAAGGCATAAAAATCGATGTTTCAAGCGAACAAAGTGCTGGAATCAAAGAATTTGCGCGCTTTTCGGCACTTTTGCAAATAAAGTCGCAAAATATTTTTGCGGCAACAAGCGGAAAACATTATAAATTCGACAACGTAGAAATAAAAAGCGTTGCTCGTTCGTGGCGCATGGCTATTATTGCGGATGAAAATAATATAAAAGTCGATAGATCAGCTCTTGTCCGCTAAATTTCATCGCCATCTAAAACATTGCATTCTTAAGTTTCAAATCATATAATTTATAACATACTAAACCTCAAGATCAGGGTTTTAGGCGAAATATTTTTGAGGATAAAATTTAAAAGAAAAGCCGCCCACACAAAAATATGCAAAAGGTTTTTCTTTTTAATTTTATGCCAAAAAAATAAAGTAGAAATACTGATTTTGAGGTTAAAATGAGATTTTACATTGAAATATAAAAACATCTCCCAAAAATGCTGCAATTAATTTTACAAAATATATTTTCTTTCATCGCGATAATTTCTTTTATCGTCTTCATTCATGAATTCGGACATTTCTTCGTGGCGCGACTTTGCGGCGTTAAAATCGAAGTTTTTGCAATCGGTTTTGGCCGCGAATTATTTGGCTTCAACGACAAAAAAAATACGCGATGGAAATTTTGCATGATCCCACTTGGCGGCTATGTCAAAATGTATGGCGACAAAAATGGCGCTTCAACGCCCGATTATGAAAACATCGCCAACTTTAGCGAAGCCGAAAAAAAACAATCTTTCATCTTCAAAAATGTTTATCAAAGAATCGCAATTGTCGCCGCCGGCCCTTTAGCGAACTTCATTTTAGCCATCACGCTTTTCACAATTTTATTTCGCATTAACGGATTAAGTACAGTTTTGCCGATTGTCGACGAAGTGCTTGAGAAAAGCGCCGCCTTCGAAGTTGGTTTGCAAAAAAACGACAAGATTTTGACGATCAACGACAAGAAAATTAACGATTTTTCTGACATGCAGCAAATTGTCGCAACAAGCGCAGGTCAAGAGCTGCAATTTGAAATTTTGAGAAAAAACCTCGCGACACAAAATGACTTGGGCGAAGAAAATGGCGAAATTTTAAAATTGAAAATCACACCAAAATCACAAGAAAGTGTGAATATTTTTGGCGAAAAACAACGCACCGGACTTCTTGGAATAAGCTCGAAAGAAGTTTCTCATCGCGACCTTAACATATTTCAGGCCTTTTGTCAAGCAAATTTGGAAAGCTATCGAATTTCAGTCGCGATCCTTGGTGCTGTAGGAGACTTATTGACAGGAAAGCGCGAGTTGAAAGAACTTGGTGGGCCGATAAAAATCGCGAAATATTCTGGCAAAACCGTTGAACTTGGTGCGTCGGTCGTAATTTGGTTTATGGCGATGATTTCCCTAAATTTAGGAGTAATGAATCTTTTGCCCTTGCCAGTTCTTGACGGCGGACATCTTTTATTTTATTTTTTCGAGGCAATTTTTAAAAGACCTCTGCCGCAAAAAATTCAACAGCTTGGTTTTCAATTTGGATTTGCCATTATTATATCACTAATGATATTTACGACTTATAATGACATTTGGCAATTAGCCTTCACAAAATAACTTTGTAAAATAAAATTTATATTTTATAATTAAGAAAATTATATCGGGAAATAAAATGAAGAAAAAAATAATATTTTTTACAATCGCTTTAATTCTGACTTTACCACTGATCTTCTATTTTTTTAGCGCAAAAAAAGTTGAGGCTCAACTTGGCCAAATGCCTGCTCCCGAGGTTTTAGTTTTGCGAGTCGAAGAAAGTGAAGTAGAAATTTTCGAAGAATTGCCCGCGCGCGTTGTTTCTGCAAGAATCGCCGAGATTCGCCCCCAAATTTCTGGGATCATCAAAGAAAGAAAATTCGAAGAAGGCGCTTTCGTTAAAGAAGGTCAACAACTTTATCAAATTGAACCAAACACATTTTTGGCGAATTTCGAAAGCTCGAAAGCTGGCCTAAGAGTTTCTCGCGCCAATTTGCAATCAGTTGAGGCACGCTATAAAAGATATGAAGAATTAGTCAAAATCGAGGCGATCAGCAAACAAGAATTTGACGACGTGAAAGCAGAATTAGAATCGGCAAAAGCTGATGCTTCAATTCAGGAATCATTGGTTAAAAAAGCCCAAATCGAATTCGATTATACAAAAGTTTTTGCGCCAATTTCGGGCAAAATCGGCAAATCTTACGTAACAAAAGGCGCCTTGGTGAGCGCGCTACAAACTCAAGTGCTTAC
>CAMCFD010000082.1 GCA_945874115.1 Rickettsia typhi
CGAAATTCATTTTAGAGCTTGGCAAAAAGGCGTAAAAAGCCTTTATTATTGCCGCTCAACCTCGGTTCAGCGTGCCGATAAAGTGTCGCACAAACTTGAAAATGAAGCAATGTTTACGCCTAAAAAAGATGAAGCATCAGCGGTTTCAACTGGCGAAAGTAAATATGAAGAATGTTTAGCTTGTCAATAAAGATTTTTGGCGCATATAAAATCTGCGCCAAATTTTTTCAAGATTTTTTTTGGGAATTTTTCTACCAGATTCAAGACTGATTTTACAATCCAGCCTTTAAGTTTCTCATGTAAATTTTAAGATTTCATTACCCACATTTTACGGACGCCCTATTAAGTAATATTATCTCGCACTCGCGCTCACAACAAAATTAACATCCACATCATTTTTTATACCTTCGGCTTGCGAATCGTTTGTGCCAATATTAAAGTCTGCGCGACTCAACATTAGCGATGCGACAGCTTTAGCTTGTCCATCCATTGAGAATTGCTCTAAAACAAACTGAATCACAACTGGGCGCGTGATATTTTTTATCGTTAACTCTCCTTCAGCTTTAAAAACGCGGTCGGAAACTGTATTGAATTTTTTAGCCATAAATTTTGCGGTCGGAAAATTTTCAGCATCGAACCATTTTTGGGTTTTTAAAATCGGGGTCGCATAAGGAAACGAAACGTTAATAGATGAAGTATCAACATTAATGTCGGCACTGCTTTTTTCTAAATTATTTTTATCAAAAATAATTTTTCCGGAGAAGTTGGTGAATTTGCCGTCAACTTTTGCTCCAAAACGATAAGCGCTAAATTCAATTTTGCTTTCGCTTGGGATTATTTTCCACTCTTTTGCAATTGATGAAAAAGAAATTAAAACAAAAACTGTGAGAAATGCTAAATGTTTTTTCATAATTTTAAATTAAGAATTTATCCCTAAATAACTTTTTTAGGAAATTTTTAGCGATTTTTCTAATAAATTTTACGTAATATTTACGAAAAAAACAAAAAGATGGGGCGAGATTATTTAGTTAAACAGCGCCCAGAACTTTCAAAACGCCGTCTTTTTTTATCACGTCTTTCAATGATTCAATCGCGGCACTATATGACTCAATTGCGCTAATTGACGAGCTTCCTGAAATTTCGACAGAATTGCTCGCGATGATTTTTCCTTCGGCCATATTATTAAAGTTGACCTTGATTTTCGTGATGTAAGCGCCATAAACTTCTCCTGTGCTGTGCGAAGATTTTATGACAATTTTAATTTGATTTTGACTTGGTTTTTCACGAACAGCAATCGCAATTCCTTCTTTGTTTAAGGCATTTTTTATAATTTCATAAATTTTTGGCGACGAATTATTGACAAAATAAAACTCAAATTTATTGTTGAGATTCGCCAATTGATTTTTTGCATCAGAAATTATTCTTAATTTTTTCTTTAAAAATTCTCCGTTATCAGAATAAATAATTCTCGTCAAAATCTCTGATTGCGAGCCCAAATCAACAACTTTTCCCAGAGAGATTCGCTTTTGGATCAAGTTTTGTTTGTCTAAATTATTTTGTAAATTAGAAATTTGATTATCTAAAAACCCAATTTTTTCTTTTTGTAAATTTACGAATTTCGCGCGATCAATTATTACTTCTACGTAAATTTTTGCGCCAAGTTTTTTGCTTTTAGAAACTTCAAAATTAGCAAAATCGATTTTTTCTATATTTTGACTTATATTTTGACGAATTTCTTCGCTTGAAGCATTGTTATTTTCTTCGCGAAGCAAGGTTGAAGTTGAAGAAATTGAAACCGCAAGCCTCGCCGACGCGTCAGACAAAGCCGATTTTGTCGCCTCTTCAAGCGTGAAACCCTCGCCCACTCCATAAAGCTGGTTCTCGTTATTTTGAGATGGGCTAAGATACCAAGATGGAAGATCGACAAGATTTGGCGCAGATTTTTTGGCACTTTGACAGGAAAAAGTAAAAATCAGAAGAAATATTAATGTCGTTTTTTTTAAATTCATAAAATTAGAATTTTATTCAACATCTTTTAATGTTGAATTTGCACCACTTTCACCAGAATTTATGCGATCTCTAGCCGAAGATGATTTTACATTTTTTCTGTATTCTTCTTTTTCAAGAACTACACATGAAACTGTAGAGAAAATTATTGAAATAAATATGATTTTTCGAAGAATTTTTGTCATTTTTTTCAAAATAAAATATGGAAATGAAAAACCCCGCCTTATAAAAGCGGGGTTGATAAATTATAAACCTCTTTCTTTTTCAAGTTCGTCAAAAATTACTTGTGAAGATTTTTGCGCTTCATCAATATTTTGGCGAGCCATTTTTGCTCTTTTCAATCTTTCAGAAAAAGTTTTTTCACTGTTGGCTAAAAATTTAGAATAATCTTCGTTTTTCAAAACCATTTGAACATAAAGCGTTCCATCTTGAGCTTGAAAAATGTTGATTCTTTTTACGCCTGAAAGTGGTAAATCTTTAACAACTTCTTTGGTTGCTTGAGCGAAAAAATCTTCAACATCATTTACGTCGTTAATTTTTGATTCGCGAAGCGCTTGTTTAGTCACGCGAGAAATTTCGCTTTGAATTGTTGAGGCGATATTAGCTTTCGCGTCCATTTCAGCTTTTGGAATTTGAAATTTAATTCCTCCAGCAGACGGTGAAGCGATTCCTACACCAGCAACACCATCAGCAACGGCGGGGTCAATAACCCAAGCTGGCAAATTATTTAAAGCGCCCGCATTTTTTGGCTTTTCTTTTTTTGTTGCGCAAGATGCGGCTGCAAGCAAAATAACAATTGAAGATGCGATAAAAAGTGATTTTATTTTCATGATATTTATAAATTTTCATTTGATATTACTTAACTAAATCAACTCTATTACGTTTTTAAATAAAAATCAAACGAAATTATATTTTTGGTCAAATTCGCTACATAACCTTATTTTTCAAGGTGTCTAATCGCAAGTCTTTGTGCATTTTTTGTGGATTCTAATTTGTCCGTCGGAGTGTTAAAATTCACGCTTTTTTCGAGACTTTCTGTAAAGAAAATCAAGCCCACAGGATTTTTCGATGACTTATTTATCGATTCTTGATTTATTCTCAAAAAATCAAGGATTTTCTCTTTTTCATCTTTCGAAAAAACTTCATCAAAAACATCGCAGAGTTGGCTTAAAAAAGCCTTTCCCCTTAACAAAAAAGCGCGAGAAACTCCTATATCACCTCTTTCATTTTTCGAAAAAAGAACCTCCATCAATTGAGATTTTTTCGCAAAAAAATTAAAAACGGCCTTGATTGACTCTGTAGAGCTGTATAACAAGGCCGATTCAACCGGATTTAATCCAGTTTGGTCTCTATGTTTCAACAATTCAGAATCGCCATCGAATAAATCAAGAATTGCTTCAAGGGCCAAAATATTATCTTTTTTGCACGCAACAGTTAGTGAATTTTGTCCGTTATGATCGGCATTGAAGATAACTCCGAGTAAAAAATCACGCCTTTCTTCTGGGTCAGTTAATATTTGTTTTATAGAATTGGCAATAATTGCGATCATAGCGCCGTTGTTGTTTAAGGCAACGCTATGAAGCAATGAATTATTATTTGTGTCACTATATCTTATTATGTTTTTTGCAATTTTTTTATAGACTTCTTTTTCACTTTCGTCAATTTCATCGAACTCTTTACCAAATAAAATTTTTAAAATTGTTGAATTTTCGCCCGATTTTACAAACTCCAAAATATCTTTTGCAATGTCTTTAAATGAAAAAAGGAAATGAATAATTCCAGTTTTCTTTTCTTTGTCGTGCCAAACATTTTTCTCAATTATATTGCCTTTTGCGTCAATAATAATTTCATCTTGTGGGTTAAATATTTTTCTGACGCCGAGAGAAAATGCAATTTTTCTTCTTAAGTGCTGATATTTTTCTTTATCTGGCTGTTCAAATATTAACGGATGAAAAAGTCTGTAAACCGCATTTTGTAGAGATAATCTTTGATTTTGAGATAGGTTTTTGGCGGCGAATAAATTTATTCTTTCTTCACCTTCAACCCCGATTGACGGCGATTTTGCCAGTGTTTCAAGAAGATATTCTTCGCCGCGTTTTAAATTATGTTTTATGAAAAGGGATAAAGTTTTATAAAATTCACCATCAACATCTTGCCTGACTGTGTGTTTGATTCCAGAAAACTTATCTCGAGTCATATTTAAATGTCAAATTGCACGGATTTTGTCTGATTAAGGCGAAATTCTGCGAGTTTTTTAGCAATTTTTGCGTCTTGTAAAGCCAATATTTCTGCAGCAAAAATCGCAGAGTTTTTTGCACCAGCCTCGCCGATTGCAAAGGTTGCGACGGGAACGCCGGCTGGCATTTGTGCGATTGACAACAAGCTGTCGAGGCCTTTGAGCGCCTTGCTTTCAACGGGAACGCCAAGAACAGGAATGTCGGTTAAAGAGGCGGTCATTCCCGGCAAGTGCGCAGCTCCTCCTGCTCCGGCGATGATTATTTTTATGCCGCGTTTTTTGGCGTCGGTTGCAAAATCATAAAGTCGCTGCGGCGTTCTGTGTGCTGACACAACTTTCGTTTCATATTTTATGCCAAAGTTATCAAGCATATCGCACGCATGTTGCATTGTCGACAAATCTGATTTTGAACCCATTATTATTGAAATCATTTTTTATAAATTAGTTATTAATAATTAACGAAGAAAAATTTCCTTTTCTAGAAATCACCAAAAAAATCTTTTGAAAACGGCGCTAACAAAGGAATTTAATCATTGTCATAAACTTTAAACTTTTGACTGGCTCCGGTTCTATCTTTATAAGTTCTTGTACTATAAAGCCAGCAATCGCTGCAAGTTTTAATATCGCCGCCGCCAAAATCAACGCCCCAACCACTTGTTTTGCCATTTAATACATAGCCAGTTATGGTGTTTGAAACTGGATCGTAAATTCCCCTTCTTACTTGGCCAGAAGAAGCGTATGCATAGTCGCGCCACCAGTCTGAATCTGTCAAAACCGCCTTCGGATTGTCAACTGTGTATGCAGTGCCATCGCGACAAGTTTCGCCGAACGCCCAGCTTACACATTTTTTACTTTTACATTCATAAGCCGTGAAAGTAAAAGATTCGCCATTTTGCATTGTGTGTGCGTCAAAATGAAACCAGTCACCATCACCATCACTTCCTGAAATATCTAAATGTACTTCATTATGAGCTGGCATGTTACAAGCTTTTTTGCAATTCAATTCATCGACGACTTTCCAAGTTCCATCTTTTTGGCATTCAAGTTTTGGCGCGACCCCAGCAAGAGATGTGAAAACCGTCGCGTTGGCTTTATTTTTCTCGTTATTTAAACAGCGTCCCGCAACTTGTTGATTTGCCAAAGTATGTTGCGGCGCGTTGATAATGGCCAGCTCACCCAAATAGCTCGATGGCGCACATTTGATTTCTTCGCAATCTTTAGTGTTATTAGCAAGCTCAAGATAAACTTTATCAATCAGTTTTTGGTCGTTTTCAAACACACATTGTCTTTGCGGCAATTTTCCTTTTCCGTTGCCTTCTGGCCAATAAAGTTTTGGTGACGATAAACATTTTCCTTCAACATATTCTGGCGCGCCAGCAACAATAGAGTTTGTGTATCCCGGAGATTTCGAGGCGTCATAATAATTTGCCGTTCCCATCAAGCCATTATTGGCTGAGCATAAAGGCTCTGGCTCGCTCCATTTTCCATTCGGATTACAGAAACGTCGCATCAAATAATATTTGTTGGTTCTGCCTTTGTTAAAATGTCTCGCGTCAAAATGTTCAACTTCGTCATTCCAATTGCTGATATATTGATATTGATTGAAATCGCCTGAAGACCAATTTATCGTGATTTCTCCACTTGAAGTTTTATGAGCTGTGCGCCCAACACCGATTCGGTCGTCATACTCAGCGCCCGGACATTTATTGATGCAGGCATTAATAACGCTGGCCCAAACACTAACTTCGGCGCCAAGACTTGTTTTTCCGACTCTGCATAAACGACGCGGATTTTCAGCTTCTCTGTTTAAATCAGCCGCATTTGCGAGTGGATTTCCGTTAATATCTTTAGTTGGCGGATATGGATAAGTTATATATCCGTTGCTACATCCCACAAATTGACCTTCAATTCCTGTTGAGGTCATTGCTCCATTAGCTTCCGACCATTTCGAGAAGCCATTATTTAAACTCGCTGATTCTGCGTCAATTAAAATTGCATTACAAGTTGAAACACAGCTATTTTCAACGGGGCCCCAATTTCCTAGATAATCACATTCTCTTGATGGCTTTTTGCCGTTTGGACTTTGGAAGAAGCCAAGACTGTTGTTGCAAGCGCCATAAGAAGTTGATCCTTGTTGAATTCGCGCTGCGCTTCTTGAAGCGTAAACCGCTGGGAAGGTCGCGCCACCAGACTCAAACCATTTTTCCCACGCAGCAGCATCAAGAGCGCTCGTCGGAAGAGCAGGATTTATCGCCTGACACTGAATTCGTTTGCAATAGCTAACCGGCGGCATCCAAGAACCAAGTTGGTCGCAAGATCTTGTCGGCAATATTCCGCCACTATATCCAACTATGGTTTTTCCGCTGGCGTCATAAAGAGCAGAACTTTGGTCGGCCTTGAATCCCGCTATACAAGAAGCCGCGGTTGCGGTCTCAAGAAAATCGTTGGTTTTGGTATATTGTCTCCAAGTTGCAAAGCCGTGCGAGAGTCCTTTTGCTTCATCAGTTTCGTTTGCGTCATAATCACCTTGATATTTGCCATTAGCGTCAGGACCAAG
>CAMCFD010000083.1 GCA_945874115.1 Rickettsia typhi
TTTAGACATATAAACCTTAAAAAAATAATCAAAATTATAAAACTAAGCACTGCAATCAAAAGCGTCTTTTCCAGTGATGGCAGCAACGATGGTAGGAGCGCCAAACATCGCAGCGATACCAGCAGCAACACCAATCATCAAACCCCAAGAAACTTTACCAGTGAAAAAACCAATACCAACTGAAATGATTGCGAAAGCCGCGAAAGCCTTACCAGCATTTCCAGTGATAATTTTCAACACGTTACACATAGTGCCAACCAAGGCGTTCTGATTTGCATCAGCGCTGATTAGTGTACCAGAAACTGTTTGCGCACTTGCATCAGCAATTGATAACAAAGCTGGAGCAAAAACAGCCATAAAGAAAGACAAAACTACAACTTTTGCACAAAATGATGAAAGTTTTTTCATAATTATAAAATTTATTAATAAGAAATTAACGCTTTAGCAAATATCTAAACAAGCATTTAAGTCTTAATTTATGCAACCATTTTCTAATTGTCAAACATTTTTAATTAAAATGCAAGTCTTTTTTTGAATTGTAGCGCTTTAAGACTGACTTTATTTTTCACTTTCAAGGCCCAGAACCTTGATTTCCCAGTCTAAATCGACATTTGATGTTTCTTTTACCTTTTTTTTGACAAGCTCGCCAAGCGCGATTAAATCACTCGCTTTTGCGTTTGATTCATTTATCATAAAATTACAGTGTTTTTCAGACATTTTAGCCCCACCAACAGAGGCTCCACGGCACCCTGCCTCGTCTATTAATTGCCAAGCGCGTTTTTGGCTTGAATCGTCAGGAAACGGGTTTTTAAAAGTGCTTCCGCCAGTTTTAGCGCGTATCGGCTGAGCTTTTTCGCGATTCTCGCATAGTTCTTTTATTTTTTGAGAAACCTCCTGAAGCGTTGATTTTTCTGCTCTAAGCACAGCTTCAACAAAAATATATTTATCAGAAATGTTATTTTTTCGATAAGAAAAATTAAAGCTTGATGCAGGCAAATCAAGGATATTTCCGTCATAATCAAGCGCTTTCGCCGAGATTAAAATTTGCGAAATATCACCGCCATAACATCCAGCATTCATTGCTAAAGCCCCGCCAATAGAGCCGGGAATGCCACTTAGAAATTCTAGTTTTGACAAGGATTCATTCTGACAATAAAGCGCGACACTGCCGCAAAGCGCGGCACAACCGGCGCTAACGACCTCACCTTCGTTTTTTATTTTGGCAAATTCGCCACCAAGCCTTATAACCACGCCTTTTATGCCACCATCAGAAATAATTACGTTCGAAGCCGCACCTAAAATTGTTATTGGAATTTCTTTCGGGCAGTTTTTCAAAAAATATGCCAAATCTTCTATGTCGGCGGGCTTGAAGAGAATTTCCGCCTCGCCACCAACGTCAAACCAACTTTTCAGAGTTGCGTTTTGGCGATATTTTCCGCGAATTTTTGGCAATTTTTCTAATATTTGCGACATTTTTTAAAGTAAATATCTCATAAAATATGAGATTTTAATTATTATACGAACATAATAGCTGCAACGCTTTGCAGAGATTATGATTATTTCTTTATCAATTCAAAAATCACCGAAACTCGCCCTTCACTACGCGCTTTTTTTTGATATTTTGTCTCGACCCAATCATCTGGAAAGACCTGCCAGTCTTGCTTTGAAGAGGCGCCCCACTCAAAAGATTTGCTTTTTAAAATCTCTGACAAAATCCAAGTTTTGTAAGAATCGTGGTCAGTTGCAATAGTTAGTTTTGCGCCTTTTTTTAGTTTTTTCGCAAGCAAATTATCAAGAAAATCAGCGTCGATTAATCTACGCTTGAAATGCTTGATTTTAGGCCACGGATCAGGAAATAAAATGCGGAATTCATCAAAAAATTCATCATCGAATTTTTGCAACAACAATCTTGAATCATTAAGAGAAATTTTGACATTTTTCAGCGGCTCTTTTTCAAGCTTTCCAAGTAAATTTACAACGCCATTAATATGAGGCTCGCAACCAATAAATATCTCGGTCGGATTAGCTTTCGCCTTCTCAAATAAAAAGTCGCCAAAACCAAAGCCGATTTCGAAAGATTTTTTAGCAAAATCGTTATTTTTTTGCGCCAAAAAATCATCATTAATTTCGTATTTTGGCAATAAATTTTCTAGGAGGAATTTTTTGTGATCAGATAGTTTTCGCGATTTTATGCGCCCAAAACTTCTGATAAGCCTATCTTTTGGAATCGTTGATTTTGCTTGATTTGAAGCAGATAAAAGATTATCTTCGCTTTCATTTTTATGACATTTTTCTAATTCTGTTTTCATGTCTTCCGCCTTCAAATTTCGTAGTAAAAAATATTTGCAAAGCCTTCAAGGCCAAGTCTTTAGAGATTAATCTTGCACCAAAGCAAATTACGTTTGCGTCGTTGTGAAGCCTTGATAATTTTGCCATTTCTTCATTAACACAAAGTGCCGCGCGCACTTCTTTAAAGCGGTTCGCCGCGATTGAAATTCCGATTCCACTTCCGCAAATCAAAACACCAAAATCAGCTTCTTTTTTTGCGATTTTTTGCGCAACTTTTTGCGCAAAGTCAGGATAATCAACCGATTCTTGCGATGAATCGCAACCTAAATCTTGAACTTCGTAATTATTTTCTTCGAGATATGTTGTGATTTGAGACTTCAGGTCAAAACCAGCGTGATCGCAAGCAATTGAAATTTTCACCTTAGAATTTGACATTTTTGGAAATGTTTGTAAATCCATATACTAACGAATTACAAAATAGAAATGTCTGCTGACCTTATATAATTCAAGATCAGCAGACATAGGAAATAGATAAAGAAAAACTAACGTTTTCTATAAGTTTGAGCTTTACGCGCTTTTTTCAAGCCATATTTCTTACGCTCAACAACACGAGAATCGCGAGTTAAATAACCATCAACTCTTAGAACTCTGCGAACCATTGGGTCAAAATCAGCTAAAGCTTTGCTAATTCCATGAGCTAAAGCACCAGCTTGGCCGCTTTTTCCGCCGCCTTCAATTGTCGCAATAACATCGAATTTGTCTCTAGTTTTAGTAGCGTCAAAAGGGTGATTAACGATGTTGAACAAAATTTCTCTACCGAAATAAAGTTTCGCTTCCCTGTCATTAACAAGAATTTTTCCATTGCCTTTTTTAATCCAAACTCTGGCAATCGCATTTTTTCTTTTTCCAGTAGCATAAGCTCTGCCCTGAGCATCAATTTTTGGCTTAGATTCAACAATAGCTTCTTTAGAAACTTCTACTTCTTTAATTTGTTTTTTGTCTGTCATAAATTATCTTTTATTTTTCTTATTCATTGATGCAACATCAAGATTTTGAGGGTTTTGAGCAATATGAGGATGCTGTGAACCTTTGTAGATTTTAAGCTTAGTCATAATATCGCGCTGTAGTGGTCCGCGTGAAATCATTTTTGACACGGCATTTTCCAAAACTCTTTCAGGAAATTTTCCTTCCAAGATTTTTTCAGGAGTTCTGCTTTTAATTCCACCTGGATAGCCAGTGTGCCAGTAATATTTCTTATCTGTCAATTTATTGCCAGTGAATTTTACTTTTTCAGCATTAACAACCACGACGAAATCGCCGCAATCAAAGTTTGGCGTGAAGATTGGTTTATTTTTACCGCGTAAAATATTCGCGATTAAAGTGGCGACCCTTCCAACAACAAGGCCCTCAGCGTCAATAAGCCACCATTTTCTTTCAATTTCTTTTGGACGCGCAACGTAAGTTTTAGACATAAAAATACTTTAAAAATCAACAATTAATTTAAAAAACCTCTAAATTGGCTTATCTTCAGGCTTAGTCTGGCTTAAAACCATAACAAAAAACTTAAAATAAAGCAAATAATCATATATTTAGACAAAGCCAAATAAATAAGAATAAGCAATCATTTTAGATGAATTTTGATAAAAGTCAAGAAAAATAATGAAAAAAATTATAATATCAAATTTTGTGATGCTTTTTTGTTAAAACTCTATGCATTTTAAAGATCGCATCCGCCGTCACAAAGGCTTTCAAGCAATTGGCAAATTGTCTTTTTTAGCCGAAATATAATAAAATCTTGCCGAATTTTTTAATTAAAATCGACAATTTTATTAATATTATACCCCATCAGAATCTGTAGATTTACCTTTTAGTGAACTGTATTTCGCACTGAATTCTTTAATTTTATCAACCGAATTATCGTCGAAACTAGAAGACATTATTTGGTCGAATTTCTTCGAAGCTTCCGCGCTTGTGGCGATGTCAGAGCGGTCAGAATCTGTTAGTCTTGAATCAGATTTATCGATTTTAGCAAGAGCGCCTGCATCTTGCATAATTTCTCGAGCTTGAGTAATTGCGCCGATTGCCTCTTCGGACGATTCTTTTTTGGCGGTGGCATTATTTAATTTCGAGCTTGAAGACGCGATTGCTGAGTGAGCAGCCTTAAGTTGTGCGCCTTTTTCATTATATGTTTTATCACTTGAAATTTCAGACATTCTAGAATTTATTTCACGTCTTCTCTCTGGAGTTGTCGCTTTACTAGCTGACTCTTTTGCTAGATCTTGCATTTCTTTCATATCCTTTTGGAAAGGCTCGTCTTTTTGCAAAGTGTCTATTTTAGCTTGGTTAGTTTTAATAGAAGCGCTCGCCACCTCTATGTCAGATTGAGCCGAATCTCTTTGGCTTTCGAAGCTTTTTTGAATATGACCCAAGCGGCTTTCTTTTACGGCAGCCACGGCGTCTTTTTTAGCATCACTGAATGTTTCGAGTTTTTTTCTGCCGATTACCGCTCCGACTACACCGGACTCTCTGGCAATTCCGGCTAAAGCGCCTTTATCTTTCGAAGCTTGGATGAATTCTTTTTCCATTTGAAGACTTGCAACCGTGCTTGCTTTTGACATTTTAGGAGCCACAGTGCCACCTTGTGTGCGGTTTTTCTTCACTTCGTCGCGAATTCTTTTTTTATCTGCGTCGCTTCTTGTCCAATTTCCACCGGCTCCAACCTTGTCGATTTGACCCGCGGCAACTAGAGTTTTTATTGCTTTATCTTCTTCTGGATCATGGAATTTTTTGCCAACGTTGCTCAAGCCTTCTTTTGCTGCTTTTATCGCATTTCCTGGAGCGGCTTTCATTCTGCTTATGCGGCCAGACTCGACAAATATTTCGCCTTTATTGACGGAATCCATAAATTTCTTAGCACCCTCTTCATCAGTATTTTTTAGAGCTTCTTTTGCTTGCTTTTTGGTAAGATCGGCACTGACCGATTGATCTTTTATTGTACTGAAAATAGCATTTCCGCCGCGCGCAGATTGCCTCATAGCGCTAAGGCCGCCCACGATTAAATTGTCGCCTGAATATTGCAATCCTTTTTGATTTTTAAGTCTTTCTATCTCTTTTGGATTTAATCCCAATTTTTCACCAGTTTTATTCATGGCGTCGTCTTTTACTTTTCTGAGCATTCTTTCTTGATCTTCTTTGCTTAAACCAGCCAATTCTGCGCCATTTTTAGATTTAAAGTCGTTGATAGCAGCTCTTCCAGCTTTTGACATTGCAGCTTTGTTGTTAGAATCAGTAGCCGCTTGTTGTTTTTTGATTTTGCGATCTTCTTTGGCAAGAGCTCCAGAGTCAAACAAACCTTTGTCGAGACGAGCCACGGCTTTTCCGCCGCTGTTTTTCCAAGCCTCTCCAACTCCGTCAGAAGCAGTTTTCATTAAGCCATTAACCGCGCCTCTTATGCCACCACCAAGCTCTGCGACAGATAGACCGCCACCGATATCAGCGGCAACGCCCGTCATGAAATCGACAAATTCATGCATTAATTTAGCGACAACCCATATGAATAAAATCGAGAAGAATGAAGGAATTCCGTCGTTTTTGCCGATATTTCCAACTTCTATTTGCGAATCGGTTCCTGGTGGCAATGACGGAATCGTCCAAAATGACATTAATGAGATTCGAGTGATAATGTTGATTGTCCAAACTTCGTCCCAGCAAACTTTGTATGAAAGCGCCATTTTTATGATTTCATACATCATCATATTAAAAAAGGCCAAGGTTGTAAGTAGGAAAATTTGTTGCAACGAGAAGCCGATTAATTGCTGTAACCATTTGTCGAACATTTCTTTGGTTGGGCCAAACAACGTGAAAACGAAGAATAAAGGCCCTAAAACGAATAATACTGAGATGAAGACTTGAGCGGTTAGATATAATAGAATCGCCGCGGAAACTGCGAATACGTAGGAAACGATTGCGTAAAAAATTATAAGTAAATATAGGAAGCCGAAAATGCTGGCAAAAAGCAAACCAGAGATTTTTTTCTGCACCGCTGATGAAAATAGCAAGCTAAATACGTTGTCGACACTTTTGAACAATATTGATTTATCGTAAAAATCATAATTATTGATGGCATTTTTTAATTCGGGCGAGTCATCGAAAGAAGACGCCATCAAGAATGACAAATAATCGGTGCCGTTTTTGAAGAATTTGACAACGATTTCGTTGAACCAAGTCCAACCTTCGGGGCCAACAAAAAGATAAATTAAACCTATTTTTACGACTCTACTTATAAGGTCACTGATGCTGGCATCAGTTATTCCCATTAAATAAGTCACCCCATAAAATGAAAACAT
>CAMCFD010000084.1 GCA_945874115.1 Rickettsia typhi
ATCTCAAAAGGGTTCGACGCAAAAGCAGTAAACAGCGCAAACGAGCCAATGACAACGCTTTGAACGCTTGAGGCAATGTCTTTGAACTCACTTTTGTTAGTCAGTGTAAAAATAAAACTATAGCCCGACAAAATCGTTAAAAGCAGCAACATCGAGCCTTCGTGATTGCCCCACGAGCCCGCAATTTTATAAATCAGCGGCTTTAAGTGATGCGAATTTTGATATACATTTAGAATCGAATAATTCGAAATCACATAACAATATGCGAGGCAAAGTTGCGCGATTATGGCTGCGCAAAAAGTTGTGGTTATTGTTGCAAAGGCTATTTGTTCAAAATCATTTTTGTTGATTTTGAGCAAATTTTTGTAAACGCAAAAATTAAAAAGAGGTAAGAAAAAATTTAGCGCAATAATCAACAATAAAGCTGTGAATCCTAGGGTTGAGGCCATTTATAAACGTGTTGTAGTAAATTAAAACGCAAAATATATCGCGAACATTTTAAATTCTGTCAGAAATAAATTTTTTCACTACACTTAAATCATTTTCTAATATTTCGAATTTTTCTTCACGCGAAAATAAATCTTGCAAAAACAACGGCAGAGCTGGGCTTGGCGCGCCCGCTTCAACTACTGCATCGGGGAATTTTGCAGGGTGAGCGGTCGCTAAATCGACCACAAATTCACCTTTATAATCGCTGCTTTGCATAAATTTCTTGGTGGCACAAACCGCAATGGCGCTATGAGGATCAAGGATTTCTCCGGTTTTTTGATAAGCATCAAAAATAGTTTTTTTAGTTTCTTGATCGCTGATTGAATAAGAAAGAAAATTTTTCTTAACAAGTTCAAGAGCTTTATTATCAACCTTCAGCGAGCCATTTGTTTCGAATTCTTTCATTAATTCGCCAAGATGTTTTTCATTTTTCAACTCTCTGTGAATGTCAAAAAGCAATCTTTCGAAGTTGCTTGAGACTTGAATATTCATGCTTGGAGAGATGGTTTCGACCATGTCTTGTTTTGAATAATCATTGTTATTTATGAAGCGCGTCAAGATGTCGTTTGAATTGGTTGCAACCACTAATTTTGCTATCGGAAGCCCCATTCTTTTGGCTAAAAATCCAGCATAAATATCACCAAAATTTCCGGTAGGAACCGTGAATGAAACTGGAGCAGATTCAGACGCGCCAAGTCTTAACGCCGCGTAGAAATAATAAACAATTTGAGCCATAATTCGCGCAAAATTAATCGAATTAACCGCAACCATTCTTTTGCCTTTTAGAAACTCTTGGTTCGCGAACATTTTTTTCACAAAACCTTGGCAATCGTCGAAATTTCCGCGAAGTGCTATGTTAGAAACATTTTTCGCCAAAACGCTTGTCATTTGGCGACGCTGAACGTCTGAAACTTTATTGTATGGGTGTAAAATAAAAATTTGTGCATTTTCGCATTTCATACAGCCTTGAATCGCCGCAGAGCCGGTGTCTCCTGAAGTTGCGCCAATTATGACAATTTTTTCGCCATTTTTAATCAAGAAATAGTCAAGTAAATTTCCTAAAAATTGCAGTGCAAAGTCTTTAAAAGCAAGGGTTGGCCCGTGAAATAATTCTAGCAAAAATTCATTCTTTTCAATTTGTTTAAACGGTGCAATCGCGCTGTGGCTAAAGTTTTCGTAAGATTTTTTGATGATTTTTTTATAAGTTGCTCCGTCAATTTCGTCGCCAATAAAATGTTTCGTGACTTCAAAAAATAAATCTTCATAGCTTAAATTGCGCATTTTGTGCAGATTTGGTGCGCTAAATGTCGGCAAAAATTCAGGAATATAAAGCCCACCATCTGTCGCCAAACCTTGTAAAACTACATCTTGAAAGTTTAATTTCTCAGATTTTAATCTGGTTGAGATATATTGCATTTTCTTAAATATTTGATTTTTTATAAAAATAGTAATACAATAATAATATAAAAATAAAATAAAGTCAAAAAAATTAAGATAATGAATAAAAAAACAGTTGACATAAAGCCTGATTATCTATATCGCAGCGGGGTCGGGATTGTGTTGATTAACAAAGAAAAGCAGATTTTTGTTGGCAAAAGAATCGACAATAATTCTGACGCGTGGCAGATGCCGCAAGGCGGAATCGACGAAAATGAAGATGAAGATCTGGCGATGTTTCGCGAACTTAAAGAAGAAACGGGAATTTCTAGCGAGAATGTGCGCGTTGTTGACAAAAGTCGCGGCTATTTTTATTATAATTTGCCATATAAATTACAAAAAAAATTTTGGGGTGGAAAATATCTTGGGCAAAAGCAAAGATGGTATTTGGTCGAGTTTTTGGGTGATGAATCTGCGATAAATATCAATACTTTCGAGCCCGAATTTTCTGAATGGAAATGGATTGATAAAGTCGACGTTATGTCAAGAATCGTCTCTTTTAAGCGCAAACTTTATGAAGATATAATCAGTGAATTCGCGCGTTATTTCTAGGTCGCGCTAGGTTTTTAAATATATAAAATAAACAATGTCAAAAAAAGAAATAAATTTTTACCAAATTGATGACGTAGTCACAAAATCACTTGCGCCCTTGCTAATCAAGGTTTTAGAGGATAAAAAGAAAGCGCTGATTTTTTGTGCCGATAAAGCGAAAATTAAAGAAATTGATGACTCGCTTTGGACATTTGGCAAAAACCGCTTCATCGCTCATTTGACTATTTTTGAAAAAGATATCGAGCAGATTTCGAATTGGAAAAGACAGCCAATTTTGCTTAGCAATGAAGAAGAAAATAAAAATGATGCAGATTATTTGGTCATTATTGACGAGCCTTCTAACCCTTTTGTTTCAAGTTTTAAGCGGGTTTTTTATTTCTATGATTCAAGCGCCATTGAAAATGTAAAAAAGTTTGCCAAAAAAATGGGCGAAGATTTCAAAATTAAGTCTTATAAAAAGATTGACACAAAGTGGCAAGAAAGCGCCCTATAAATGGCTTCATAGCTTATTGCCACAAAAATATTGTGCTGATTTTTTCTTCCACGCCACTTTCATTATCAACAATTGAAAGGTTTATCAAGCCTTGATTATCAAGGTTATTCTCTAAAAATTCTTGCGATAGAATTATGTAAATCTTGAAATTTCTCACTTCATTTTTAGAAACTGATAAATTATTTCCTTCAATTCCGTCATATGATTTGACTATGATTTGCGCGGCTTTGGGCGAATTTATTTTTATCGTAAAAACTTTATCCTGATAAGTTTTGTTGGTGATTTTTAAACTATAGCCATTGCGAATTGAGCCATCAGAAAGCATTACGAAAGCGGGGTTGCGATCAGCAATGATCGAGCTTTCAACACTTACTTTGTTTATTAAAGAATAAATCAAAAAGAATAAAACCGCACATAAAATTGTGCTATAATAAAAAAATCTTGCGCCAAACAGCTTGAATTTGTTGGCCTCAATCGGCATTTCAAGATGTTTTTGTGTGTCATAGCGAATCAGGCCTTTCGGTCGATTAATTTTTACCATGACATCGTCGCAAGCGTCAATACAAAGGCCGCAAGCAATGCATTCCATTTGCAATCCATCGCGAATGTCGATTCCCGTAGGGCAAACCACTACGCATTGTTTGCAGTCGATACAATCGCCCTGATGTTTGGTTGCTTCGAGCGCGAAATTCTTGGTTTTCAAGCTTCCGCGCGGCTCGCCACGTTTTTCATCATAAGTTATAATGAGTGTATTTTTGTCAAACATTGCCGATTGAAAGCGGCTGTAAGGGCACATAAAAGTGCAAACATGTTCACGCGCAAAACCCGCCATTACGTAGGTTGCGGCGGCGATTCCTAAAGTCCAGCCCAGCGCATTTATTCCCAAATTAAGGTTCGCAAGACTTTTCGCCTGTAAGAACGCATCACTAAAATAAGCCGTGAAGCCATATCCAGTAATGAGCGAGATAATAATCCAGCTAAAATGAGTCAATGATTTTTTATAAAATTTCTCGAAAGAATTTTTGCGATCAAGAATAATTCGCGCATTTCTATCACCTTGAAAAATTTTTTCAATCGCGATAAAAATATCTGTCCAAACCGTTTGAAAACAGGCATATCCACACCAAATTCGCCCAAAAAGTGAGGTGATGAAAAATAATGTTGTCGCTGCAAAAACCAAAATTCCCATCAAATAATAAACTTCATTTGGCCATATTTCGAGGCCAAAAAAATAAGCTTTTGTGTTTGAGAAATCGATCAGAATCGCTTGATTTGGCGCGCCTTCACCGCGATCATAGCGCAAAAATGGCGAGCCCAAATAAATGGTGATAAAAACCGCGTTTAAAATCCATTTTAAGTTTCGAAAATAACCCTTGGCCGCTTGTGGATAAAGGCGTTTCTTGGCTTCGAAATATTGTGAAATATCCATATTTTAATATATTGGCGCCAATTAATTGCGCGTTATAAAGCGTTCAAAAGCCTGATAATTCTAAGTCTTACGATATATTTTTCTGGGCTTCAAATCCATTTTCCCATTTTGAAATTGCAACCGTCGCAGTCGCATTGCCAATTAAGTTAGTAACGGCGCGGGCTTCTGACATAAAGCGATCGATCCCCAAAATAAAAGCAAGGCTTGCAACGGGCAAAGCGGGAAACATAGAAAGTGTTGCGGCGAGTGTAATAAATGCGCTTCCAACCACACCAGCCGCGCCTTTTGAAGTTATAAGCAAAATAAATATCATCTGCAAAATTTGCCAAATTGACAAATCGATGTTGAAAACTTGCGCCAAAAACATAATCGCCATTGTGAAATAAATGCAGGTCCCGTCTAGGTTGAACGAATATCCAGCAGGAATTACGAAGCCGACAATTGATTTTTTGCAGCCAAAATTTTCCATTTTTTTAATCATTTGCGGCAAAACTGTTTCGGAAGATGATGTTCCAAGCACAATAAAAATTTCTTCTTTAATATGCTTCAAAAGCTTGAAAATAGAGGTGTTACAGATTTTTAAAATTGTGCCAAGAACTATGAAAATAAATAAAATGCAGGTGAGGTAAAAAACGCCGATTAATTTTATTAAAGGAAGAAGTGAAGCGAGTCCATATTTGCCGATCGTATAGCTCATTGCTCCGAAAGCCCCAATTGGCGCGAGTTTGACGATGTATGAAATCATTTTAAAAATCACCAAGTTAAATTCTTCGATTATTTTTATGAAGCTTGGAACTCTGTCTTTAATGTGTGCAAGCGTGAAGCCAAAAATTATCGCGATGAATAATATCGGCAAAATTTCGCCCTCGACAAAGGCGTTCATTATGGTTGTTGGAATTATGTTGAGCAAAAACTCTGCGAAGCTTAATTTTGGTTTGGCGTTGCTTGCGAAATCTGATGCATCAAATGTCGAGATGTCAAGATTCATGGAACTTCCGGGCTTTAAAAAAATCGCGACCGCAAGGCCGATTATTAAGGCGAGAGTTGTGAGAATTTCGAAATAAACCAGTGATTTTAAACTGAGGCGGCCAACTTTCAAATCTTTGTCGCCAAGAAATCCGCCGACAACGGTGCAAAAAATTATCGGCCCAACGCACATTTTAATTAGCTTGATAAAGCCGTCACCAAGAGGTTTCATGGCTTGTGCGCCTGAAGGATTTATAATACCAAAAATTATCGCGATTGCAATTGCGATGAGAACTTGAATGTAGGTGTGTTTGACTATTTTCATTTAATTTTTTGCGGGTGCGTAATTTATTTGACGCATATTCTCTCGCTATATTTAAGGCTTTTTTCGAGCTTTGTTTTGCAAAATAAAGATCTAATTCTTTTTATATCCACGGTCGATCATACTCTGGCGCCGCTTCCGACAGTGGATCAGACGGAATGTCGGCATAAACATCGCCGTTCATTTTTAACACAACTCTTCCCGTGTTAGTAACTACGCCAATCACCGCGAAATCAAGATTCCATTTCTCAAAAATTTTGCGCGCGAACTCTTCTTTTTCCGGTTTCAAAATCATCAACATGCGTTCTTGGCTTTCTGAAAGCATGATTTCGTAAGGTGTCATGCCAGTTTCTCGTTGCGGAACATTTTCTAAATTAAGCTCGATGCCCGTGCCGCCTTTGCCCGACATCTCAAAAGAAGACGAGGTTAAACCCGCCGCGCCCATATCTTGAATTGATAAAATCGCATCAGACTTCATCAGTTCTAAGCACGCTTCAATCAAAAGTTTTTCAGTAAACGGGTCGCCAACTTGCACCGTTGGGCGCTTATCATCGTCACCATCTTTAAATTCGTCAGAGGCCATCACGGCGCCATTTATGCCGTCGCGGCCAGTCTTTGAACCAACATAAACAACCGACGCGCCAACTTGCGAAGCGGCAGAATAAAATATTTTATCTTTGTCGGCTAAGCCTACAGTCATGGCGTTTACCAGAATGTTTCCGTTATAACTTTTGTCAAAATTCACTTCGCCACCAACTGTTGGAACGCCAACGCAATTTCCATAGCCACCAATGC
>CAMCFD010000085.1 GCA_945874115.1 Rickettsia typhi
TATTCACTTTTATTTACTTTGGCGTGGTTTTTCCGCGCACCATTGATTGACTGGCGGCCGTTTAAAGCGCCAGAATCAATTTTCGGTGATTCACACTGGGCGTCTTCCGCAGAAATAAAAAAGATGGGTTTGCGTGCGCGTCATGGCGTTTTGCTTGGAGAATACAAGAAGAAATTTCTCATCGCCGAAGGTTATCAACACATATTATTATTCGCTCCAACAGGGTCAGGTAAAGGTGTGGGCTTCGTAATTCCCAATCTATTATTTTGGCGCGACTCGGTTATTGTGCACGATATCAAGCTTGAAAACTATGAATTTACTTCTGGATATCGTCAAAAAAAGTTAAAACAAAAAGTTATTTTGTGGAACCCAGCCGACCCTGATGGAATTTCTCACTGCTATAACCCGATGGATTGGATCAGTAAAAAACCCGGAAAAATGGTCGATGACGTGCAAAAAATCGCCAACTTTTTGCTTCCTGAACAAGAATTTTGGCAAAATGAAGCCCGCGCCTTGCTTACAGGCATAATGCTTTATCTGGTTTGCGATGAATCTAAACCAGCAACTTTGGCCGAAGTTGTGCGAACTTTGCGAAGTGACGACGTGGTTTACAACCTCGCGGTTGTGCTTGACACGATGGGTAAAAAAATTCACCCCGTCGCTTACATGAATATCGCGTCTTATTTGCAAAAACCCGATAAAGAGCGCGGCTCGGTGACCTCAACCGCCAACTCGTCTCTCGAGCTTTGGTCAAACCCGTTAATCGACACAACAACCGCCACCTCTGACTTTAATTTGCACGAATTCAAAACCGCGCCACATACTGCCTATATTGGCCTAACCCCCGATAACATTAATCGTCTAAAACCATTGATGAATATGTTTTATCAACAGGCTGCAGCATTTTTCACTGCCAAAATGCCTCAAAAACACGAGAAATTTGGCGTGTTAATGCTGATGGACGAGTTCCCTACCCTTGGAAAAATGGAGCAATTTCAAGCCGGCATCGCCTATTTCCGCGGTTATCGCGTACGTTTATTCTTGATTATTCAAGACACCGAACAGCTGAAAGGAATTTATGAAGAAAGTGGCATGAACTCATTTTTGTCAAACTCAACTTATCGTATAACTTTCGCCGCCAATAACATGGAAACCGCGAATTTAATTTCGCAACTTCTGGGCAATAAAACCGCCGAACAAGTTTCTTATAACAAGCCAAAATATCTCGATTTAAACCCCGGAGCTCGCTCGCTTCACGTCTCAAAAACACAGCGTGCGCTTCTATTGCCCCAAGAAGTGATTCAGTTGCCGCGAGACGAGCAAATTATTTTGATCGAATCTCAGCCACCAATTAAAAGTAGAAAAATCTTCTATTTTCAAAATAAATTTTTCACAAGCAAACTTCTCGAAAAAGTGCCAATTCCTAAACAAGAACCAAACATGGTCAGCCATTCTGGCAAAAAAAGTGAGCAACCAACACAAGCACAACCAACAGAAGACGCCACAAATGCCTCAAACCCAACTGACAACAAAACAGCCGGCGCAATTGAAGGCGAAATTGTTGACGAAAATAAAGCATAAAAAATGATCAAAGCAGGCGTAATCGGCGACCCAATTTCACATTCACTTTCTCCAAAACTTCACGGATTTTTACTTGAGAAATATGGAATCAAAGGAAGTTATGAAGCAATCCAAGTTAGCCCAGAAAATCTCGAACAAGATTTCGATCGCCTTATAAAACAAGGCTTCAAAGGCTTTAACGTCACAATTCCTCACAAAGAAAAAGTCTTTGAACTCGCAACAAAAAGAGGATATAAAATCAGCAACATCGCGCGCGCAGTTAAAGCCGTCAACACAATTTATCTCGACGAAAATAACATTATAAACGCCACAAATTCCGACGTTTTCGGATTTTACAAAAACTTGCAGACCTTCAGCGACAATTTTTCATTACTTAAATCACCTAAAACTGCAATAATTTTAGGAGCTGGAGGCGCTGCAAACGCAATTATTTACAATCTTATAAGCAATTGTCATTTTGAAAAAATATACATAATAAATCGCAGTCAAGAAAAGGCAGAAAACTTGAAAAATTATTATTATGATTATTTCATCAAAAGTGGATTAGCCGGCGATAGCGCAATCCCCTTCAATAAAATCGAAATTACTAAGGAAATCACTCAAGAAATCGGAGCGCAGGCCTCTCTCCTTGTCAACACCACCTCACTTGGCATGAAAAACCAACCCGAGCTCAATCTCGACCTTTCTCACCTAAACAAAACCGCCATCGTCTACGACATCGTCTACAACCCACTCATCACCAACCTGCTTAAAACCGCACAAACTCGCGGCAACCCAACCATTACTGGCATCGGAATGCTTATTTATCAAGCCTTCGAGGGATTTGAAAAATGGTTCGGCGTCAAACCAGAATTAACACAAGACGAGTTTTCACAATTAGCAAAAATTTTACTTTCAAAATAAAATCACTCGCGCTAAACTAGGTCAATTAAGGCTTAAACAAACATATTTCAAATGTATAAAATCATAAAAACCATAATAATTTTACTAATTTTAGTCATCATAACCGCTTTTATGGTTAATAATCGCGAAATCGTCAAAGTCGAACTTTTTCCCTTTTCAACAATAATTGAAACCAGATTATTTATCGTAATGATTTTATGTTTCGCCCTCGGAATGGCGGTTTCACTGCTTTTTTTAGCAAAATTTTTTCTCAAAAACACCATTTTGCGCACAAAAAACCACTTTTCTCAAAAAAATAATAATAGTTGATTTAAATAACTTAACCTGTTAAAATAGAGCACAAAGCTAAAAAGGTCAGTTTTTTGCCTTGTTTAAAATTTTTTAATAACTAACAAACTATACAGATGGCTAGCAATTTAACCGTAATGGGAAACAAAGAAATTCTATTGGTTGCTGAAAATATTGCGCATGAAAAAGGGATTGCGCCACAAGAAGTTATCAATGCGATGGCTGAAGGAATCAAAGCTGCGGCTAAGAAAAAATATGGTCAAAATTTATCGATTGATTGCCAAATCGACAAAAAAACCGGCCAAATCAAGCTTTACAACGCTTTGAAAGTTGTTGAAGACGATATCGAAGATTTCGATCCGAAACTTCACATTACATTTTCAGGCGCTAAACAAAAAGATGGCGGCGTTAATATTGGCGACGAAATCTTGCAAGAATTGCCTCCGATCGATTTAAATCGCGTTGTTGCACAAATTGCTAGAAACGAGATTATCAAAAAAGTTAAAGAAGCTGAAAAAAATAAAGAATACGAAGAATTTAAAGACAGAATTGGCGATGTTGTCAGTGCTTCTGTTAAGAAAATTGGCTTGAAAAATATCGTTATGGATGTTGAAGGATATGAAGCTGTTCTACACGAAAGCGGCATGATTCCAAAAGAAAATTTCCGCGTTGGCGACAGAATCAGAGCCTGCGTTGAAGATGTTAAAAAAGAGCCTTTCGGCGCACAAATTTTCTTGTCACGCACAAGTTCTAAATTCTTGATCAAACTTTTCGAGCAAGAAGTTCCTGAGCTTTATGAAGGAAGTATTGAAGTTAAAGCGGTTGCTCGCGATCCGGGTTCACGCGCTAAAATCGCGATTTATTCAAGACGCGAAGACATCGACGTTATCGGCTCTTTCATCGGAATTCGCGGAAGTCGCGTTCAGGCTGTAAGCTCCGAACTAAAAGGTGAAAAAATCGATATCATGAAATGGTCTCCAAATATCGCTGAATTCGTAATTTCAGCTTTGACGCCTGCAAAAGTCAACAAAGTTATCGTTGACGAAGACAATGGCCTAATCGAAGTTGTAGTCGCTGAAAACCAACAAAGCCTTGCAATTGGCCGCGGCGGACAAAACGTGAAACTTGCTTCAAAATTAGTTGATTATAAAATTGACGTAATAACTGACGAAGAAGAATCAACTAGAAGAACTACAGAATTCAACCAAGCTTCTAAATTATTCATCGAAGCCCTAGACGTTGAAGACATGATCGCGAATCTTCTTGCGGCTGAAGGATTTTTAACAATTGAAGATTTAATTGAGTCTGAAATTTCTGAGATTCAGTCAATTGAAGGATTTGACGAAGATATTGCAAAAGAAATCAAAAAAAGAGCAGAAGAATATTTGCAAAAAACTGCTTAAACGCGCTTAAATTAAAGTTTGGCGATTAAAAAAATATAAATGACTGAAGAAAATAAAAATACAGAATCTCGCTCAAAACTAACGTTAAAGCTTAAACCTGCTGCGGGCTCTGCTCCTGCGGCGGTGGCAGCTCCAGCTAAAACTAGTGAAGCGAAACCTTATTCGAAAAGCTCGGTTCAAGTCACCATCAAAGGTCGAAAATCACAAAAAGCCACACCGCAAGATTCACAAAATAACAAATTGAGTGAAAGTGAATATGAGGCTAGATTTAAAGCAATTTCTGACTCGGGAAACACCATAAAAGTTGACGATCACGATGTTTTAAACAAAATTTCACAGACAAAAGTTGTAAAAAAACAAAAAGTCGAAGAAGAAAATATTGAAGTTAAAAAAGTTGAAAAAGAAGAAGTTGTTGTTGAAGAACCGAAGAAAATTGCTGATTTCAAAACCTCGCACGAAGTAGACAATTTCGACGTTTTGAACAAAATCAGACAAAGTGTAGAAGTTTCAAACAAGCAAAAAGAAGAACGCGACAAAATGCTTGAAGAACGCCGCAAAACTGAAACAGAGCGCCTCGAAAAAGAAAAAGAAGCAAAAGTCGTAAAAAACAAAAAATTTGTTGACGAATTTGAAGACAAAAAATTAAAGAAAAAACCTTTCTTCAAAGAAGAAAAAGTTAACAAGCGCAAATTAACTTATATCGTCGAAGATGACGATTCTGACGGCGGTTATCGCAAAAGAAGAAAGCAAAGAATTGCGCAAGCTCCAACTTCTAAAGAATATAAAAAAATCGTGCACGAAGTCAGTCTTCCTGAATTAATCACGGTTGCTGATTTATCTGATCGCATGGCCGAAAAAACTGGAGATGTTGTCAAAAAATTATTCACGATGGGAATGGTTGCAACGTCAAACCAAGTTATTGACGCCGACACCGCCGAAATCATCATCGCAGAATTTGGACACAGCTCGAAACGAGTTGCCCATTCTGACGTTGAAAACATTTTAAACGAAGAAGTTGAATCAACAACTTTCCCGAAACAGCCGCGAGCTCCGGTTGTTACGATCATGGGACACGTTGATCACGGAAAAACTTCACTTCTTGACGCCATTCGCTCAACAAAAGTTGTTGATAAAGAAAGCGGCGGAATCACTCAACATATTGGCGCTTCACGCATAAAAACAGCTGGCGGAAAATATATTACTTTCCTTGATACACCGGGCCACGAAGCCTTTACCGAAATGCGCTCACGCGGTGCGAATGTTACTGACATTGTGGTGTTGGTTGTTGCGGCTGACGACGGAGTAAAAGAACAAACGATTGAAGCCATTAGCCACGCTAAGGCCGCCAATGTGCCAATTATTGTTGCCGTAAATAAAATCGACAAACCCGGTGCCGACGCCACTCGCGTAAAAAATGAACTTTTGTCACACGAAATTATCTGTGAAGATATGGGTGGAGACGTTATGTTTGTTGAAGTTTCAGCAAAACAAAGATTGAATCTCGATAAATTAGAAGAAGCAATTTTATTGCAAGCCGAAGTTCTTGAATTGAGCGCTCCTTATGAAGGTCCGTCAAGTGGTGTCGTTCTTGAATCGAGAATTGACCAATCAAAAGGTGTTGTTGCCACAGTTTTGGTTCAAAGAGGAACGCTTGATATTGCTGATTTAATCGTAGTTGGAACATCTTACGGACGTGTCAGAAAAATGTCTGATGATAATGGTAAAAACGTCAAAATTGCATCACCTTCAATTCCGGTTGAAATTTTAGGTCTTGATCAAGCACCAAACGCCGGTGATAAATTTTTCGAAGTTAGTGAAGAAAAAACCGCACGCGATATTATTTTATATCGCGAGAGAAAAGAGCGCGAAGAAAAAGCGCTTAAAAATGCCGCAAGATCAGTTTCTGACATCTTCAGAAGCACGGGGCAAAATCGTGTAAAAAACTTAAATGTCATTATAAAAGCTGACGTTCACGGCTCGGTTGAAGCCATTTCTGGCTCGGTTATCAAATTGAATAACGATGAAGTTGCTATTAAAATAATTCATCAAGCAACTGGCGGAATCAATGAAAGCGACGTTTCTCTGGCTTCAGTTTCTAATTCGATGATTATTGGTTTTAATGTTAGAAGCAATAATGCGGCAAAAGAAATTGCTGAACAAAAAGGCGTCAATATTCGCTATTACTCAGTAATTTACAACATTATCGACGACTTGAAATTATTGCTTTCTGGCTTGCTTGACCCTTCGAAAACCGAAGAATATTTGGGCAAAGCTGAAATTCGTCAAGTTTT
>CAMCFD010000086.1 GCA_945874115.1 Rickettsia typhi
GCTTTCTGGCCTTTATAAGTTGTGTGTTTCCAAGTTGGGTGATTCGCCAGTGGATTGCCATTGCCGTCAAAAACAACGTCGCGTGGCAATTCAAGCGGCAATTCTTCCTCAGGAACTGTCACGACCGAGCCATCTTCTAAATAAAGAATCGGAATCGGACAGCCCCAATAACGCTGGCGGCTTACACCCCAATCACGCAGGCGATAATTAACTTGTCTTTCGCCAATGCCTTCATGCTGTGCTATTTCGATTGCTTGAGTTTTGGCGGCGTCAACCGAAAGTCCGCTTAAAATGTCTGAATTGAAAATTATGCCATCGTCTAAAAACGGCGCCACAACTTCCATCGCTGAAGTTTTATCGAATAAATTCTCAATAATTTGGGCATTATTTTGCGATTTTTCATAAAGTGCAAAAACTTCTTTTGGCAAATTAGCGTAAATTCCCAAATTGTTAATCTCGTTAAATTCGGGGCGCGCTGGATAATTTAAAGTTTCGTCGTCAAGACCGCCAAGACTGAATTTGGGCGCGTCCTTGCCGCCTCTTGGATCAAGCCTCACCCATTTTTTTAAGCTCGCAATATAAACCGCATTTACGGTGTGGATTATTTTTCTATCTGAAACATCTTCGTCAAGCATCAAAAGTTGATCTGAAAATCCGCAAGAAATTTTGTTAGCGCGAAGCAAAGCCGCCAAAAGCGCGCATTTTCCAAAACAAAACCCGATTTTATTTTCTAAAACTTCGCTTGCTTTCAAAGCTGGTTTTTGCGTCAAATAAGCCATTTCATCCATCGGATGACCAATTTCATTTTGCACAAAATTAAAGGCATTTTCAACAAAATCGACTTCATATCTGCTGATTTTTTGCAATTTTTCGACAATTTCAGTGATTTTTGCGTTAGAAAAGTCAATAATTTCATTTTCTTGCAAAAATTCACTTAAATTTGCGACAACTTTTTTGATCGGCAAATTATATTTTTTAGCAAATTCAAAATCGCGCTCGTCATGCGCCGGACAGCCAAAAATCGCGCCAGTTCCATAATCCATCAAGACAAAATTGGCGATAAAAATATCAAGCTCAATCGATTTATCAAACGGGTGAATCGCCTTCAGGCCAGTGTTGACGCCCTTTTTCTCTTGTTTTTCAATCGCTTCTTCATTCGCCGCGGTTTTATTGCATTCAGTAATAAATTCAGCAATTTTTGCATCATTTTTCGCAAGCTCTAAAGCCAGCGGATGATTTGGCGAAATCGCCAAGAAAGACGCGCCAAATAAGGTGTCGGGGCGTGTTGTATAAATCTCGATTGTCGCTTTTTTGTCCGATTTTTCTTGACAAAAGCTTAAATTTTTGCTATGGTCGTTTTGTGCAATTTCAAAGCGTAATTTCAACCCTTCACTTCTCCCGATCCATTTTTCCTGCATCGCCAAAACGCGCTCGTCCCAGCCATTTAAATTTTTCAATTCGTCAAGCAATTCTTGCGAAAAATCAGACACTTTCAAAAACCATTGTTTGAGTTTTTTCTTCTCAACAAGCGCGCCACTTCGCCAGCCACGCCCGTCAATAACTTGTTCGTTGGCCAAAACCGTTTGGTCAATCGGATCCCAATTCACGAACGATTCTTTTTGATAAGCAAGGCCGTTTTTGACGAAATCGATGAAGATTTTTTGCTCGTGTTTATAATAATTTGGCAAGCACGTAATAACCTCGCGGGCCCAGTCAACAGAAAGGCCAATCGATTTTAATTCTTCGCGCATAATCTCGATGTTTTTCAGCGTCCAGCTTTCAGGGTGAACTTTATGTTCAAGAGCCGCATTTTCAGCGGGCAATCCGAATGAATCAAAGCCGAGAGGGTGCAAAACATTGAATCCTTGCAAAGTTTTGAAGCGCGAAATCACGTCGCCAATGGCGTAGTTGCGCAAATGTCCCATATGAATTTTGCCCGACGGATAAGGAAACATTTCAAGAACATAATATTTTTCCTTCGTAGATTTTTCGTCAAATTTAAAAATTTCTGCGTCATCCCAAGCTTTCTGCCAGTGGTTTTGCGAGATTTTGTGATTATAATTTTCGTGATTTTGTTTCATATCAAAATTATCTTTGAAGCGCTTAAAAAAATTCGCGCAATTTGTGTTTGTTTTATGCATTTTTCTGCGCAAAATCAGCCGATAATACCGTTTTACCGCCAATAATTAGACCTTTAGGCAAAATATTTAAGATTTTAGGCCGAAATTATCAAGCATAAATGCTGTAAAGCTCTATTTTACAATGATTTAATCGAAAAGTGAAGAGGTTTTTGATGAAAATGAATCGAAAATTTGACCATTTTGTCATTTTCGCGAAGGCGTGACCTAAGCTCGTTATGCTCGCGGCAAGTAAAAATCTGATAATCTTAAAACAAAAACTAATATTTATTCGCTTTCTCCAGAATTTTTTCCTTGATTAATTTTGCCGTCAAAGCATCGCTTGAAGTTGCATTTTCAGAATCTTCAAACCCGTCGCCCTGCCACGATCCGTCGGCAATTTTTATTTGGCGAAAAACTGAAATCCGCAAATTTTCTTCCTTGATTTTGCTTGCACGAACTAGCGCGTTAATTTTGACGCGTTTTGCCGAATTTGCAGATTCCTGATACCATTCGCTGGCTATAATTCCCGAGTCAGAATCGATTATTGCAATCGGAAAAAGTGACCCAATCACTTCGGTTGACGCCTTCCACAGGGCTGATTTTGAAACATCATTTGTTTGTGAAACTTTTTCTTTTTTCTCATTGGTTTCTTTGCCGCCAAAAACCACAAGATCTTTGTTGGTCAAGGTTCCGGCGCGGCTGTTTCGCGCATAATCCTGATTGTCTGGATAATTATAAGAAACTTTTTTAGCGCAACAAGTGGCAAAAATAGTTAAAAATAAAATCGCTAAAATTTGTGTTTTTTTCATAAATTTAATTTAATATCCGGGTTTTCTTGGAGGCGCGTTAGAAAACGGCATCTCAGGAAAAGACGGTTGCGGATTGGCAGAAGCCGGCGCGCTTGGATAAGTCAAGTTTTGCTCTACTCGAGGCGCTCCCATAAACCCGCCTGCGGCTGGTGCCGCGAAATTATTGGCAGAAGCCGGCCCTTTATTTTTAAGTTTGTAAGGATCAACAACTTTGCCACTCGTAAATAATCCCGCATTATAAACGCATACAATATCCGAGCCGTTTCGAAGCGTGAATTGCGCCGCAACTTTCTCAACAATTATATAATCTCCCGCTGCTCTAAAGTTGACCAAAGATTCAAATCCGGCCGCGTCAACCGAGAAGACTGCTGGCACTTCAGCGTTTTTGTGCGAAAACTGAAAATAAGTAAATTCGCCATTGTCAAACACCTTAATTGGCGCAACTGAACCTTCCCCAGTATATTGATAATTGAAGTTATAAACACTCAAATCACGCATGTCAGGCTCGTCCGAAACAACAGTTCGCGGAAACTCCAAAATATTTTTATCTTTCTCGTCGGGATAAACAAATTTCGCCACAAAAATTAAATCTTTATCGTTGATGTCGCGCGCCTCTTTGGCGGTTAATTCGAAGTGATAAATATGTTTGCTCGTAATCACCGTCATGTTGGTTTGCGAATTGTCTTCGCCGACGGGCTTTAGAAACAAGCGGTTTCCGAGGTGTTCAAAAAGCCAAAGTGATGGATCGCCCATCGAAATTGTGCCAATTGTTTCGTCAGTGTCAAACTCGATGAAGCCTTGATAGGTATAGTGCCCCAAATAGCGATAAACTTCATTCGGATTATAAATATAGCTTCTAAATTTTTTTTCGCTTCCTAAAAATCGCGGCAATTGCGACGCCAAAACTTCGCGCGCACCAAAACCCAGAAGGCCTAGAAAAACGCCGACGCAAATCAAGAATGAAATCGCAATTTTTCTAAAATTCATCATTTGATTTTGTATAATTTATATTCATTTACCACAAAATTTAACACGCCAGATTTTGCTTCTCGATCAAGACCCGCAAAGGAAAATTGCATTTTCGCTAAATAATTTTCGCTCTCAATTTTTTCTACGCTGTTTTCGTCAAAACTGTGAGTTTCGGTTTTAAATTTTATTTCAACTTCAGTCGGAATTTTGCTGCCGAAAAGCCATTTCAGCTTTTCATATTGATTTTTTGGTGAATTTCTTAAAAAGTCAACCGACTCAATTTTTGTTGTGCGATAAATATTTCGGCCAAAATTATTAATTGGGCTTGAAGCATTGTCGCGACTCATGAAATTCTGGAAATTTTTATATTCAGAATATGAAGAATTATTTTTGATGCGATTAAATTTGATATTGACATCGCTAACTTCTGAAGCTCTGAAGTCAAAAGATTCGCGGTCATCAACATAAATTGACAACAGATATTTCGCAACAGCCTCATCAACGTTTTTAATCGATTGATCTTTCGGGTCGCGAAGTTCTGAAATCACGGGGCGATAAACCGACGCGTCATAATCTCGAATAACAACAGGAACTTCTTCAACCAGCGGAAAAGTGTTTGAAATAATTTGCACCAAAAAATAGAGCGAAACTGCGGCAAATATTGACACAATTGCCATAAATGTGCGATCAACAACTGGGTTTACATAGCGCAGCATATACCAATCGAGCGCGTCTTTGAAATAGCTTCCGTCATCGACTGATTTTTTGACAAAATCAAAATATTCTTCAAGCTGTTCTTGCTGTTGATTTTCGTGAGGATTTTGCTCCATTTTCTAAAAATATTTTTGCGACCATAAAATAGTCTAACAAAAATTTAATAAAATCAAAGCTTTTTTTTAAATAAATATTTGCGCCAAAAAACCGCGCGCGAGAAATTATCCAGTTCAATTCGCTCTGCCAAAATCATAGCGAAATCCGAGCAAAAGTTGGCGGCGAGTTTCGTTAACTTTTCTCACGCCAACATTATAATTTTTTGAGTCATATTTTTCATAAGTTCGTTTGTCAAAAATATGTGATAATTGCAAATAAACTCTTCGCGTCAAAGGATATTGCAAACGCGTGTTTAGATAATAGCTGTCGATGTCGCCGCTAAAATAGGCGTATCCGCGTGAAACGACACGAACATCGTCGAAGAGTGAAAATTCGGTGCGAAATGCTGGAACCCAAATGTCGCGATCATAGTCAAAACGCCGAGTCGTTGCGTGATGCGAGACGCTGTTGACATCTTTAGCTTTTGCTTTGCCATAAGCTAAATCAAGCTCGAGCGAGTCATTAAAAAACATTCGCCCAACTCCGGCGGCCGTCGCCATGTCATAATAAGAGCTATCGGCTTCGTTATCATAACGAGTTTCGTTGAAAAAAACCGCGTAATTTTGTGTGTCAAATAAAATGATTTTTTCCGCAATTATGGCTTGATATAAATCTGATTCTTTAGATCTGAACTTTTTTTTCGAAGATTCATTTTCAAATAGTGTTTCCATTCGAAGATCAATATCGCTGATAATTCGGCGGTTTTTATAGAAATGATCAAACTTGACGACGTATTGTTTGCTGTCTTCGTCAGAATCATATTCGCCGCTTAAGCTTACGAAATGGCGAGTTATGTCGACTTTATAAAATCGCTCATTGCGGCGATTTACAAGTCTGGTTCTGTCGTTGAAAGTGTCGTCGTCGGCGATTGCAGATTGGCAAAAATTGCCAACAGCAAGAACGGCAAAAAAAGTGGCAAGCACTGAGGCTCTAGTGAAAAACATATCGTGGTGAAATATTGAAAAACTGGGTTTAAAAGCAAAATCAACAAATGGTCATTATATAGAAAAAAACTGAAAAATATATTGATTTTTCTTAAATATTAAATGACTTAATCAAAACTGTAGCGAAATGCTACAGTTTTGATAGAAAAGCGAAAAGTGAAGCAAGGAAATTAGTTAGTTTTTGGAGCGGTTTTTCCTTCAGAAGCCGGAGCTGGAGTTTCTTCATATTTTTGCACTTCACCTTCTGACGCGCCTTCAACAGCAGCATCTTCAGATTTTAGTGAATTTTCTTCGATTTCTTCATTTGAAAGGTCAGGAAGAGCAACTTCTTCATCTTTGCCTTCAAACATCCAGCCAAGATTTTCTGAGATTGCGCTTTTGTTGTTAACGGCAACAAGACCCAAAGTTAATACTATTGCAGCAGCTAGCAAAATTTTTAAATTTTTAGACATAATGAATTAAAATAAATTGATAAAAACCTCGAGAAAAATTAAAGCGGGCATAACATAGTCTAACCTGACAAAATAAAAGTCTTGCTCGACTATTTTAAAAAATAAAACTTGCTAATTTAGTGGCGAACTTTATCAGCGCTTGCTAAAAATGACTAATTAAATTCATTTATAAAAAATGATTTAAAAATTAAATATAAGATCGCAGATTTAAAATTTAAATGCAACAAATTTTTGCAAAGTTTAAATCAACATTAAAACTGGATTTTCAATATAATTTCTTAGTGCTTTCAAAAATTCTGC
>CAMCFD010000087.1 GCA_945874115.1 Rickettsia typhi
CAGCACCAATTTGCGCCCATTTTTCAGTATATTTATTAGTCTCAATTGCATTCATTGGTGAGCCATGTCCAAAGAAAATTGCCGGTAATTTTTTCATATTTTCTTAAGTTGTTTTATTCTCTAAATCAATAATATCGAGTGATTGAGGATATTTCAAGCTAATATATCGACGCCGCCTTAAGTTATGTCATTTCACCAACGCATAGACAAACCCTTATTTAACTTGACAAAACCCCTAAAATATGCTATAATAGGGCAACTACAACAATATTTCGAAGGATTATGACTAAAAAAATCGCGATTATTATTCCAGTTCGACTTGCCTCTACGCGCTTGCCAAATAAGCCTTTGGCGGATATTCTTGGCAAAACCATGATTCGGCGCGTTTATGAAAAAGCCATAGAATCAGGCGTTGGCGAGGTTTTTATAGCTTGCGATGGCGACGAAATTGCGGCTGAGGCGAAGAAAATTGGCGCTAATTTTGTGATTACTGACCCAAATTTGCCATCGGGAACAGACAGAATTTATGCGGCTTTGAAGGCTGTTGGCAAAGATTTTGATGCGGTGATAAACTTGCAGGGAGATTTGCCAAATATCGATTCAAGCGTTATAAAATCTGCGGCAAACGCTCTGTTTGAAAGCGATTGCGATATTGCAACCGTTGCCTCAAAAATTAAAGACACGCAAGAAATAACCAACCCAAATGTTGTAAAAATTGCAATCGCTTTTAATGATGAAAATTGCGGTCGTGCCCTTTATTTTTCGCGCTGTGCAATTCCTTATAGCAAAGAAAATGCGCAAGATTATTATCATCATATCGGCATTTATGCTTACAAAACAAAGGCTTTGCAGAAATTTGTTGCGCTAAAACCATCTTTGCTTGAAAAGCGTGAAAGCTTAGAACAGCTGCGCGCGCTTGAAAATGATATGAAAATTGTTGTTAAACTTGTTGACGCACATCCGCTTTCTGTCGACACTCAAGAAGATTTAGAAGCGGTAATTCGTCAAATTTCTGGGCAAATTTAATTGCTAAAATATGGTGAAAACGAAAATAAAAAAACAAACTATCGGTTGGAAAGAGTGGTTTAGTCTCGATTGTCTTTCATTGCCCGCGATTAAGGCCAAGATTGACACGGGAGCCAAAACATCAGCTTTGCACGCCTTCAATATCGAGAGTTTTTATATTGAAGATATCGAATATGTGCGCTTCGATATTCATCCTTTGCAAAAAAATAAAAAGCTGTCAAGGTCTTGCTATGCGCGGGTTGTTGATCGAAGAATGGTTTCTGACTCTAGCGGCAAAAAAGAAAAAAGATATGTTATCGAATCAAATTTAAAGGCGGGAGAAAAAAGCGCGCGCGTTGAAATCACGCTTACAAACCGCGACACGATGTCGTTTAGAATGCTTCTTGGGCGCGAGGCGATAAAAAGTTTGAAAATGGTTGTTGACATTTCAAAATCATTTGTCTTACTCTCTCTAACGAAAAATAATGCTGTTAAATTATACAAAGAAACAAAACCACAAAATCGTTTATGAAATTAATTTTGCTCGCTTCAAACCCAAAACTTTATTCAAACCGACGAATTATCGAGGCTGCGAAAGCGCGCGGATTAGACATTGAGTTCGTTAATGTTGGCGGCTGTTATATCAAAGTCGAGACAAATAATTCGGAAATATTTTTCAATGACGGTAAAAAAATTGAAAATGTCGATTATGTAATCCCGCGAATCAGGCCTTCGATGACGTTTTATGGCTCGACGATTATTCGCCAATTCGAAACGATGGGCGTGAAATGCTTGAACGGCGCTGATGCGATTATGAATTCGCGCGATAAATTATGTACATTGCAAATCTTGGCGATGCAAGGATTTGGCGTCCCCACAACCAGTTTTGCGAACTCGTTTTATGAAACCAAAGACATCATAAAATTGGTCGGAGGCTCGCCATTAGTGATTAAATTGCTTGAAGGAACAAAAGGTGTTGGCGTTGTTTTGGCCGAAACCACCAAAGCCGCCGAAAGCGTTATTAACTCGTTTCGCAGCTTAAAAGCTGATATTTTGGTGCAACATTACATTAAAGAATCAAAAGGTCACGACATTCGCTGTTTTGTGATCGGAGACGAGGTCGTTGCGTCAATGCAAAGACAAGCCCAAGAAGGCGAGTTTCGCGCCAACATTCATCTTGGCGCCAAAGCTTATTCGGTCGAAATCACGCAAGAAGAGCGTGAAATCGCGATTCGCGCCACAAAAATCATGAATTTAGATGTAGCGGGCGTTGACATGGTGAGGTCAGAAAAAGGTCCGAAAATTCTTGAAGTAAATTCTTCACCCGGACTTGAAGGAATTGAAGGCGTCACGGGAATAAACGTTGCTGGAAAAATGATCGATTTTATCGAGAAGAAAATCAAAAACTCTAAATCGAAATAATGCAAAAAAATTCAAAGTCGCAAATTTCGAAGATTTTTCCTAAGAATGGTGAGAAAAACTGTGAATTTATTTTGGGCGCTCATAATGCGTGGCAATTTCCGCAAAGCACTCTCAACGAATTCGCTTTTATTGGCGCTTCGAATGTCGGAAAATCAAGTCTTGTCAACGCTTTGACGGCTCAAAAAGTGGCGGTTGTTTCAAACACTCCGGGGCGAACTCGTCAGGTGAATTTTTTCTTGCTTGCAAATAAATTAATGATTGTCGACATGCCCGGTTATGGATTCGCCAAGGCGCAAGACAAACATATCGAACATTGGCAACAAACTTGTTTTGAATATTTCTCGAATCGCCAACAATTGAAGCGAGTTTTTTTGTTAATTGATGCGATCAAAGGCTTGAAAGAGAACGATTTCGACATTATCGACCTTTTCAATGAACTTAATGTGAATTTTCAAATTGTGTTGACGAAATGTGACAAAACCAAGCCAGAGGAATTGCAAAAAATTAAAGATGAAATTTTTGAGCGTTCAAAATTATGGCCGTCGGCTTGTCAAGAAATCATAACTTGCTCGAGCAAGAAAAATCAGGGTTTAGAAGGAATTAAAAACGCAATTATCGCACTTAACAATCAATGAAAATATTTTTAACAATATTAATAACAAGTTTAGTAGTAATCTTGGCGATGTTTATTTTAAACTCCGCAAGTTTTAACGGAAGAACTATTCCTAATAAAAAAACTAATTTGGATAATAAAAATGAGTAAAAGAAAAAATAATTCGACAAATTTTATTTTAGCAAATGAAGGGCAAAAAAATATTTTGGCGCAAAATTTAACGCCAAAACAAATCGTTGAAGAGCTTGATCGATATATTGTCGGCCAAAATGATGCAAAAAAAGCTGTTGCAATTGCGCTTCGAAATCGTTATCGCAGAAAAGCCGTAGACAAGCCTTTGCGCGAAGAAATTACGCCAAAAAATATTTTGTGTATTGGGCCCACCGGCGTTGGAAAAACCGAAATCGCGAGACGTTTGGCGAAACTTGCTAACGCGCCATTTATTAAAGTTGAGGCCACAAAATTCACCGAAGTTGGTTATGTTGGGCGCGACGTAGAATCAATCATCCGCGATTTGCTTGATGTTGCGATTAAAGATATAAAATCGCGCTTGAAAAAAGAAGTTGAAGAAAAGGCGAAAAATCACGCGAGAAAGAAAATTTTGAAAGCGTTGATTGGCGAAAATGCGCTTGATGAAACGCGCGAAAAATTCTCGCAAATGCTTGATAAAAACGAGCTTGATGAAAAAGAAATTGAAATTGAAGTTTTAGATTCTGGCTCTCCTTTAGCGTCGGGATTTGATATTCCGGGTGGTCATGTTGGAATGATCAACATTGGTGAAATGCTAGGAAAGGCAATGGGTGGCGAGAAAACCAAAAAAATAAAAACCAATGTCGCTGATGCTTTTAAAACTTTAATTGACGAAGAATCTTCAAAAATGATCGATGAAGATCGAGCCATTAAAGAAGCGGTTCGCGGCGTTGAAAATGACGGAATTGTCTTCATCGACGAAATTGACAAAATTTGTGCGCGTGAAAATTTGCGTGGCGGCGAAGTTAGTCGCGAAGGCGTTCAGCGCGATTTATTACCACTCGTTGAAGGCACAACAGTTAGCACAAAATATGGCCTCATAAAAACCGACCATATTTTATTCATCGCGTCAGGCGCATTCCACGCCGCCAAACCCTCTGATTTATTGCCTGAATTGCAAGGTCGCTTCCCAATTCGCGTTCAATTAAAAGCGCTAACTGAAGAAGATTTGCACCGAATTTTAGTCGAGCCAGAATCAAGTTTAATCAAGCAATATAGCGCGTTAATTGCCGTTGAAAATGTCGAATTAAAGTTTTCGGAAAGTGGCACGAAAGAAGTTGCGAAAATCGCGCACAGAATTAATGGCGAAGTCGAAAACATAGGCGCCAGAAGGCTTCACACCATGATGGAAAAAATTCTTGAAGACGTAAGTTTCTCGGCTTGTGAAATGAAAAAAGGTTCGGTCGTTATTATTGATTCAAAATATGTCAGCGATCATTTGGGTGAACTCGCAAGTGGAAAAACCGATTTATCGAAGTTTATTTTGTAGTTTTTAGTCTTGAAAATGGCGCAAATCTTAAATTGTTTTGCGCTTAGTTTTTATAAAATTATTGAATTAAATTCGTGTCACAAATTAATTTTTTTAGTAAAAATTTATACTAAAAAGACTTAAATAAATCTTAAATTTCTTGCTTTAAGTTAAAAAATTAAGGCTCATAAACCTTAGAAAATCGCGGTTTTGGTAAAAAAACCAAGTCTTGAAAACATTTTCTTCGCCATAAGTTTTAACAGCGACCTTGCATTTTCAAAAAACCTCAATTTACTGGCGCCAATTTTTTTTCCATAATCATAATATAATCCGATTTCGTCAAATTTTGCGTTAATTTTATCGAAATTTATCAGCAATTCGCAAGTGTGAGTAAAGTCGTTTTGCCTGATAAAATCGTCGCCAAGTTTTTGATATAATTCTTTGACTTTATAGGCTTTATAAGCGCGATATCCGCTGCTGTAATCTTTTATTTTTCCGCCCGAAACGCGTTTTATACCAAACACAATTTGCAGCAAAAATGATGTGGTTTTGCTGATCAAAATTCGCCTAAACGGAAAATCGATAATTTTGCTGTTATTGCAAAAACGCGATAAAATTAAAACTTCGGTTTGTGAATTTTGTTTAAAATAATCTATAATTTCTTCAATTTGTCTAGGAAAATGGGTGTTGTCGGCGTCCATCGAAATTATCACATCTTCGTCTTGCGAATTGTTGATTACGTCAAGAAAAAGTCTTTTTATCGCTTTTCCGAGACCTTTTTCTTTGCAAAAATCTAAAATTCTTATTGGATAAGTATTTTTCTGTGCTAAAATGATTTCTTGAGAATCATCCGAACTTGCATCAATACATAAAATTATCTCGAAATCGAGTTTTAATTTCTGCATTTGATCGCAAATTTCTGGCAATAATATTTTTAGGTTTTGCGCTTCGTTTAAAGCGCCCAAAATGATTTTTATCAATTTATTTTAATTTGTTAAAATGAATTATAAGGTAATTATTTCTTAACTTAGAGTTAATAAATAATTACCGGGGATCCCCACAAGGTGGGGCGGCACTTATGTGCCGAACAATGGTTAATATAATCTCATACTTGTTGTTATGGGATATATTTTATTTTATAAGTTTAATGAATAAATTTCAAACTATTAATCAAAAATTTGATGTTGCCATAATTGGTTCTGGAGCGGCCGGTTTAATGGCCGCAATTGAGGCCGTTAAAAATGGTGCAAAAAAAGTTGCAGTAATTAGCAAAGTCATTCCAACCAACAGCCACACGGTTGCGGCAAAAGGTGGAATTAACGCCGCCCTTGGAAATGTCTCGCAAGATGATTGGAAATGGCATGTTTTTGATACAATAAAAGGCTCAGATTATTTGGCCGACGAAGACGCGGTTGAAATATTATGCAAAAACGCCAAAGATGCGATTCTTTATTTAGAAAAAATCGGCGTAGTTTTTTCGCGCGACGAAAAAGGTCAAATCTCACAGCGCGCTTATGGCGGACAAACCCTCGATTTTGGCAAAGGCGGCGTCGCACATCGCGCTTGTTATTCAAAAGATAAAACGGGGCAAACAATTTTACATTCGCTCTACAGCGAGGCGATAAAACATGGCGTTGAATTTTTCAGCGAATTTTTCGTCTGCGATTTATTGATGCGCGATAATTCTTGTTTGGGCTTTCTAGCCATTGATTTAACAAGGGGTGAGTTGGTTATTTTTCACGCCAAAACAACAATAATTGCCACCGGCGGCTACAGCCAAATTTATCGAAACTCGACCTCGTCATTAATTTGCACTGGTGATGGAAATGCGCTTGCACTCAAGGCTGGCTTGTCATTGCAAGATATGGAATTCGTACAATTTCATCCAACTGGAATTG
>CAMCFD010000088.1 GCA_945874115.1 Rickettsia typhi
ACTTCTTCAATTTCAACGCCGCCCTCTAAAGACGCCATGAAAACGATTGATTTTGTCGCGCGATCAACAACAGCTGACAAATAATATTCTTTTTTAATGTTTGAACCAGCTTCAACATAAAGGCGCTTAACCAATTTGCCTTCTGGGCCAGTTTGGTGAGTGATTAAAGTCATGCCAAGAATGTCTTTGGCTTTTTGTTCGACTTCTTCGATTGATTTTACGACCTTAACGCCGCCAGCTTTACCGCGGCCTCCGGCGTGAATTTGTGCTTTAACGACGAACACTTTGTTGCCGTTTTGTTCAAGTTGTTTTGCGGCGTCTACTGCTTCTTTGACGGTGAAAGCGGGGTGCCCTTCTGGAGTAGCAACACCGAATTGTTTAAGCAATTGTTTTGCTTGATATTCGTGAATATTCATTGAAAAATATATTAAATTAAAAACAGAACTGTTATTATAGTGATAAATTAAATAAAATCAACAATTATTTGTTTTTTTAAGTTTTTTAGCGATAAAACGCGGCTTTGATAAAGAGTTTGTCTACAGTTAGCGACGATTATTTGAGAACGGTGAGATAGTTGGCGAAATCGTTTTTTGTTTGTAAAAATAATTAAATAATGAAACCGAAAATTTTAATAACGCGACCGCAAAATGAAGCGCGCGAATTGGCTTTTTACCTAGAAAATAAAGGATTTGAAGCGATAATTGAGCCGATTTTTAGCGTAAAATCAAGCGAAATTACAGAAAAATTTGCTGAAAATGAAATTCAGGCCATAATTTTAACCAGCATTGGTGCAAATGAAGCATTTTTGGCGGCAAATTTTGCTAAAAATGTTAAAATTTTTACGATTGGTGAGAAAACTGCGCAAAAATTGCTGCAAAATGGTTATGAAAATGTGATTTTTCCTAAAATTTCGAATTTCTTGGCCTTAAAAGAGTTGATTCTTGAAAATTGCGATAAAAATAAAGGAAAAATATTATATTTTTGCGGAAATTTTATCACTTTTGATTTTGCGAAATGGCTTGAAAGCGAAGGTTTTTTAGCGCAAAAAATTCTTGCTTATAAAATTGAATATAAAGATTCTTTCTCATCGGACTTTTTAAATAAAATCAAATCGCAAAAAATTGATTATGTTTTAGTTTTTTCGAAAAATGCGGCGAAAAATCTCTATTTTTTGGTAAAAAACCACAATTTGCTTGAATATTTTGAAGATTCGATGATAATTGGCTTTAGCGACGAAATTATGCGCAAAATAAAAGAAATCGGTTTTAAAAACTTTGGAAATTTTCGAGAAATTTCAGCCCTAAAAAATTTTTATAATTTATGAGTGATAATGCAAGAAAGAGTGGATTTTTTAGTAAAGTCGTAATCTTGACAATCGTTGGCGCCATTGGTTATTTTGGTTATGGTTATTATAAAAATGAAGTTAGAAAAAATCACTCAAAACAAGAACTTGGCAAATTTGATAATATTGAAAGCGACATTTTTGATTTAAGTGATAATTCAATTTCTGCGGATAGCGGATCTTACGCGAAGCTTGACGAACACAAGCTTTCAGAGCTTACAATCACTGAATTGCGCGAGGGTGGAGCAGAATTTATCTATCAACTTTTGCTTTATAATCAAGTTCAAATTGCAGGATTGAAGTCGTCGATGCAAATTTTGAAAGAGGATTTTAAAAAATATAAATCGCAAGAAAAAATTGCAAAAATGACTTTGGTTTATGTTGATTTGAGGCAAAAAATTTATCAAGGAAAAAATTACACAAAATCTTTGCAGAGCTTTGAAATATTGGCTTCAGGCGATAAAAAACTCGAAGAAAAAATTGATAATCTGAAAATAAATTTGCAAAATTTTTATAGTTTTGATGTCTTGAGTGTTCATTTTTCGAAGATCATTCCAAGTTTAATTGCGACTAAAAATCATAATTTCGAAGGTAGTTTTTCTGAAAAATTGCGCTTTAGTTTTGCAAAAATTATAACAATTCGCAAACTTGATGAAAATGGCGCCGATATTGATGGTGCAATCGTTAGAATAGAAAAATCTTTGCGTGACGAAGATTGTCAAAATGCGCTTTTAATTGCGAATTCGGCTGAGGGAAAATATAAAAAAATTCTCGAAACATTTATCGCAGAATTAAATTTTTCGTGCGAAGTTAAAAAAAGCGATGAAGGAATTTTGTTATATTTAGAAAGTTTAGCTTTATAGCTTTGAGAGCTTTGGACGTTTGGTTTGCAAGATTTATAACTTAGTTGAAAAAATAAATATGTTTACGATTTTGTGGATTTTATTCGCGGCCGCCGTGATCAGTTTTGGCGTGTCGTGGCTTGCAGATAACAATGGAGAAGTGATAATTAATTGGTTTGGATATCAATTGACAACCGACACTTTGACGGCGCTTTTTCTGGTTGTTTTGTTGATGCTTATAATTGCGATTTTTTCTTATTTAGTTGCGCGAATTTTTGCTTTGAATTTTCCTAATATTTTTAAAATATTCTTCAAAAAGACTTATGTTTCAAGGCTCGAGACGATTATAAAAAGACATAATAAAGCGTTTGATGAATTGACGAAACTTTTGCAAAATATTGATGAAAAAGATGTTAGAAATGCAAAAAATCTGCGTAAAAAATTCGCAACTTTGGTGAAAAATAAACAGATTAACGATTTTTTGTCGAATAAAATTGAGGCTTTAGAGGGCGATTCTGATTTTGTAAAAATTGTAAAAAAAGTTAAAGAGTTTAGATTTAAAAATTTGTTTAGAAAAAAATAGTTTATTGATTAATTTATTGAAATGAAAATGAAAAATATTGCTCAAATTATTGAAAATGCTTTTGAAAATCGCGGCGAAATAAATTTTGCGCTTAAGGGTGAAATTCGCGATGCAGTTGGTGAGGTGTTGAATTTGCTTGACTGTGGCAAATTAAGAATTTGCGAAAAGCAAGATGGAAAATGGATTACTCATCAATGGGTGAAGAAGGCGATTTTATTGTCATTTCGCTTGAATGATAATTATTTAAGCAGCCATAAATCTGTAAGCGGCGATGCGGTTAATTTTTTCGATAAAGTGCCGTTGAAATTTGCGAATTGGGGTGAAGAAAATTTCCGTCAAGCTGGCTTTCGTGCCTTGCCCGGAGCCGTAGTGCGCCATTCTGCATTCATCGCAAAAAACGTGGTTTTGATGCCGTCCTTCGTTAATTTGGGCGCTTATGTTGACGAGGGCACGATGATTGACACTTGGGCAACCGTTGGGTCTTGCGCGCAAATCGGTAAACATTGCCACATTTCTGGCGGAACGGGAATTGGCGGCGTTTTAGAGCCACTTCAAGCGAATCCAGTTATTATTGAAGATAATTGTTTTATTGGTGCAAGAAGTGAGATTGCAGAAGGCGTGATTGTTGAAACTGGTTCGGTGATTTCGATGGGTGTGTTTATTGGTGCGTCGACGAAAATTATTGATCGCGAAAGTGGTGAAATTTTTTATGGACGCGTTCCAGCTTATTCGGTCGTGGTTGCGGGCAATGTTGCGTCGAACAAAGGTAATATCAAAGATTTATCGCTTTATGCGGCGGTGATTGTGAAAAAAGTTGACGAAAAAACGCGCTCAAAAACTTCGGTAAATGATTTGTTGCGCGATTGATTTATTGACCGATGTTTCTTAATGGTTGCTTGATATATAAGTGTCGCCGGTAATTATTTTTTTAATTTGACGTGGCGAAAAATTACCTAAAAAATTCTTAAAAGAACAAAATTATGTTATTTGACATAAAATTATTGGCTATTATAATTTTTGCGATATATAGTTTTATTCTTTTTATAAACCTGAAAAGCCTTGTCAACATTGCCTCAAACCTCGTCATAAATCATTTGATTTTAATTTTATTTTTAAGTTTGACGATTACGAATCAAAATTTATTCAAAGAAACTGTTTTAATTTTAATTCTATATTTAATCGCCAATGTTTTTTTGTTAGTTAATCAAGGCGAGATTGCGAAAGTTCGTAAAAAAGTTAAAGATAAAATGCCAGATTTGTGGGTTTTAGCACTTGTTTTTGTTAGTGTTGTCGTGGTTTTCTTCTCGACAATTTTTCTGGCAAAAACAACGATTAACAACTTGAAAATTGAACAAGAAAGTCAAGTTTTGGTTGAGATTCAAGGTGATAAAAATATCGAAACTGTTGCGCAAGAAAACGTTAAAACTCCTCGTCAGCAAAGGCTTGAAGCGAAATTGCAAAATAATTATTTATTTAAAAGATCGAGCGAAGTCATAATGTTAATCTGTTTTATTTTACCTTTTTTATTGATTATTTCATCGAAAAAATTTCTTAACAAATCTTTAATATGAGTTTTTATAAATTATTGAAACCCTTGATTTTCAAGCTTGAAAGTGAGAAAGCTCATAATTTGGCGATTGATTTTTTAAAATATTTTCCAAATTTAGCAACAGCTTTTTCGCTTAATGAAAAGCGCGAAAATTTGTGCCAAAATATTTGCGGATTTGAGTTTGAAAATCCAGTTGGAATGTCGGCTGGTTTTGATAAAAATGCGCAAATTGTGAAAGCTTTGCATAAATTTGGATTTGGTTTTGTTGAAGCGGGAACAGTCACGCCAATGCCGCAAGCAGGAAACGATAAGCCAAGAATTTTTAGGCTTGAAAAAGACGAAGCAATAATAAATCGACTCGGTTTTAACAATAAAGGCGCAGAATTTTTCGCTAAAAATATCGAAAATTTGAATTTGTCGATTGCGCAAAGCGGCACTGAGAGTGGTGCGAAAAATAATAAGAAAAAAATAATCTTGGGTGTCAATATCGGCAAAAATAAAGACACGCAAAGTGCGCTTGACGATTATCTTTTTTTGCTCGAGAAATTTTATGAGAAGGCTTCTTACATAACGCTTAACGTGTCTTCGCCGAATACGAAAAATTTGCGTGATTTGCAAGATGAAAAACAGCTTGACGGATTTTTGTCAGAAATTATGTCGCTTAAAGATCAGCTGAAAATTGTTCATAAAAAAGAAACGCCGATATGGCTTAAACTGGCGCCAGACTTGACTTGGAAACAGCAAGAAAAAATTGCAGAAATCGCGCTTCAAAATAAAATTTCTGCGCTGATAATTTCAAACACAACAATTGATCGCCCAGAAAGTTTGCTTAGCTTCAATAAAAAAGAGCAGGGCGGTCTTAGTGGCAAGCCGCTTTTCAAACAATCAAATGAAGTTTTGAAGAACTTTTATTCGCTGACGAATGGTCAAATTCCTTTGATTGGAGTTGGCGGAATTTCTAGCGCGAATGATGTTTATGCTAAAATAAAACTCGGCGCTTCTTTGGTGCAAATCTATTCGACCCTTATTTATCAAGGATTTGAGGCTGTTGAAAAAATTAACAAAGAATTGAGTCAGCTTATAAGGCGCGATGGTTTTGAAAATATTTCGCAAGCAATCGGCTTTGAGAATCGCGGTTAGTTTCGGTGATTTTGCCAATGCGATTTTGTGCTAATTTTAGCTATTTATACTTCATAATTTTGGTTTCTAAAATCGCAAATAAAATATCTTTTAAGGAAAGGCCGACAAAGAATATAAGATGTGTCAAGTTAAGAAGCGGCGCAACAACCTATCTCTAAGTAATTTCGCGCATCTTTATTGTTGAAATTTGCGCGAAACATATCTCAAATGTTGTAAAAAATCTATGATGAAATTATTCGGGAATTGGTTCTTGGGGGTTTATAGAATTTTATCGGAGAATTTTTTCGAAACTTGTGATTGTTTTTTAAGGCCCGATCTCGAATATTGTTCGAGATCGGGCTTTCGTGCTCAATTGAGAGTTGTTTTTTTAAACATCCATTTCTAAATACTCTTGATTTGGAGTCGGGTTGCCGCCTCTTGCCATTACACTTGATCTTGTTCTATCCATAGCTTTCCCTGCTGGGGCGCTTGGGTCTCGTCGAGGAGTCGGAGCCTCTCCATAAATAACCGCTCCCGCTCCGAAGCTCTGGCCTTGATCGTGTCTTGAAAGTGTTTCTCCAAGTGTGTTGAGAGTAGATATTCCGGCGCGATCTTGATG
>CAMCFD010000089.1 GCA_945874115.1 Rickettsia typhi
TTTTTCTGTCGCAAAAAGCAAGATTGTTTGATAAAGTCTGAGAGTTTGACAAAAGATTTTTTTTGAGTCGAGAAAAATTTTCAACTATACCGAACTAATTGTCAACCTAGAGTCAACATTAATCAATGTTGATGCTTGTGATCGATCTATATTCGGTGAGGGTAATATTGAATTATCCAGACTGTCGGCGTCAGTGTTCGTAATTACAGCATTTGGTATTGCTGCTGGTTGATTTATTTGATTTAAAGAATTGTTGCGCTCTTCTACATCGCGGCAATTTCTTTGATAAAGCCCAAAAAGGGCAATTGCTGAAATTATAATAAGAGAAGTAACGATTATGCCCTCAATTTCATTTTTTTTATCATCTTGCGAAGGATCAGTCGTGTTTGAATTGGTCAAGTTTTGCGCAAGCGCGCTTGAAAATCCAATAATTCCAGCAACTGCAGCAGGCAAGGGGAATGATTTTGGCATAAGTTTTTTTTCGCAATTATAATTGAATTAATATTATACTAACTTCCACTAATAATTAACCGTTTATGATTTTAAAATTTTGTTATAAAATATCAAGTAAAAACCACCGATATCAATTGATATAAATGATTTTTTCTCAATTTCAATTCCGCTTGATGGAGCTTTCAAAAAAATGCGCAGATGCAATTGTTCAATGTGTTCAAGGCGCGGCGCGGTTGTTGCAAGCGTTGATGTTAAAGATTTAGAAATTGTAAAAGGCCGCGACAAACTCACGCTTTATCAATTTTATGTTTTTGCGTCAATTCTTAAGCTAACTGTGCCCAGAAAAAAGAGTTCATATTCAAAATTTGTGCTTCTTTAAAACCGCAATCTTGCATTTACAAAAATTCTCGTCTAAAATTAACCCTCAAAACCCGCGAAAATTTTAAATTATAAAATGACAAAAAATCCACAACTTTCAATTCTCGGAAATCACTGGTACGAAAAGCCCCATGACGAGCGTTTGATGATGGCTTTGCAGCAAAAATTCGAGCTTAATAGCGCGCTTGCAAAAGTGATTGCGGCGAAAAATATTTCACTTGACGATGTTGACGATTTTTTAAATCCGACGATAAAATCAGCTCTGCCAAACCCCTTCGATTTGCTTGATATGGATGTCGCGGTCAAACACGCGATTGATGCGATTTTGCGCAAGAAAAAAATCACGATTTTTGCCGATTATGACGTTGACGGCGCAACTTCGGCCGCAATTTTGAAGCGATTTTTTGCTGACATTGGCGTTGATGTTTCAATTTATATTCCCGATCGAATTCTTGAAGGATATGGTCCCAATGTTGACGCACTTTTGGCTCTGAAAAAAAGTGGCACCGATTTGGTGATAACCGTAGATTGTGGCACCGTAGCCTTCGAGCCACTTGAGGCGGCGCACAAAGCCGGTCTTGAAATTATCGTAATTGATCATCACATCGGTGTTATTGAAAAGCCTAAGGCACTTGCGGTGATTAATCCGAATCGCATTGATGAAACTTTTCCGCATAAAAATATTTGCGCCGCGACGGTGTCGTTTTTGTTTGCGGTTGCGGTCAACAAAACTCTGCGTGAAATTGGGTTTTTTGGTGGCGAAAAAACTAATTCTACTTTTGATGCAAGAATGAATCACGTTGCTTTTGACGGCGAAAATGTCGCGAAAGAACCAAACTTACTCGCGCTTCTCGACCTTGTCGCGCTTGGCACCGTATGTGACGTTATGCCGCTAACTGGCTTAAACCGTGCATTAGTGTCGCAAGGACTCAAAATTTTGCGCAAGCGTCAAAACCTCGGAATCCGCGCTTTGTGCGACATTGCGAATCTTGACGAAGAACCAACTGCATATCATCTTGGCTTCATCGTGGGCCCGCGAATCAACGCCGGTGGGCGCGTTGGCACATCAATTTTGGGTGCGACAATTTTGTCAACTGACGACGAACACATGGCCGCTGAAATCGCTGCCAAGCTTGACAAACTCAACTCTGAGCGCAAAGAAATCGAAAAGCGCGTACTTGCCGAATCGATCGAAAATCTCGAAAAAGGGAAGGGCGGATTCAGTATAAACGACGACATAATTTTTGCGGTCTCAGACGGATGGCACCAAGGTGTTATTGGGATTGTTGCCTCGCGTTTAAAAGATTTATATTCAAAACCCGTCGCCGTAATAGCGCTTGACGGCGCAAAAGGCAAGGCTTCATGTCGCTCAATTCAAGGCATTGACTTTGGTGGATCGATTCTGCAAGCAAAAATGCAAGATTTAATAATTGAGGGTGGCGGCCACGCAATGGCTGGCGGATTCAGCATTAAAGCCGAGAAAATTGGTGAGCTACACAAATTTTTCCACGAACTTTTGGCGAAGAAAATCAAAGAAATTTCCTCACAAAATATGCGTGATTTTGACGCTGAAATCGATTTAGAAAACGTAAATCTTGAATTAATAAAATCGCTTCAAAGCTTAGAGCCATATGGAACAGCTAACAGACGTCCGAAATTTATCGTCCGAAATTTGCGTAAAATGAATGCCAAATTAATCGGCGCTGACAAAAGTCATATTTCTTGCAATTTTTCGTCGCTTTCAAATGTCGGATTCAGCACCAATCTCGGCGCTATCGCTTTTCGCAGTGCCAACACAAAAATCGCCGAAATTTTGCTCGACCCAAACTTCAGAAAACCAATAAACATCGTCGCCGAACTCAACATCAATAATTGGATGGGCCAAGAAAAAGTTCAGGCCGTGATTGAAGATATTATCGTTTAATAATATTTTATCCGCAAAATATTTCGCCTAAAATGCTGACTTTTAACGAAAATATATTATAAATCCTCAACAAATTCCCTCGCCACAACACTATCCCTCCAGAAACTTTTTATTGACCTAATTCTAATTTTCTGATATAATGGCTAATGTAAGTAAAAATATATTAATTTAAAACTTAAACTATGCCAACAATCGCAATTGTAGGTTCGGGCTCGTCTTCGCTTGGATATATTGACGGATTAATTGCTAAATTAGCGCTATTACCAAAAGACCAGCAAAGACAATTTAGGCTTGAAATTTTTGAGAAATCACCAATTGCGGGAAGCGGCCTGCCTTATGATAAAACCATTGCTTCGCTAGAACATCTGATTAATATTCACACCGTGTCAACTTCAATGCCGGCGATTGCTTTTTCTGAAGATGAACAAGAAAAAGATGACGCCATAAAAAGAAAAGCATTTTTTAAGTGGATTAACAACCAAGAAAATAAAGATTATATTGAAAAAGAGTTTCAAAAAGTGTTTTTTGACAGATTTAAAAAAGCATATAAAAGAAAATATGGCGATTTTAGCGAAGATCTTTTTGAAGGCAAAATGATTTTTGACGAAGGATTTGAGCAAAGCGAATTTTACAAAATAAATCATGATGAAGAGGGCTTTTTGGAAATGCTTGATTATCATCGAAAAAAGTTCGCGACATATAAATCAAAAGTTGAAGCCAGCTATAAAGAAGAAAAAGGATTTTTGCCAAGAATTGTTTACGGATTTTATGCGAAAGCTTTATTTGACTATAAAGTCGCAATGCTTGCAAAAATTATCGGGCCCGAAAATATCAGAATTCGCACTTCAACCGAAGTTAATGGAATTGAAGGAGTTAAAACACCGAAATTGCGCCTAAAATATGGGCAAGAATCCTCAGAATTTGACAATGTTTTCATAGCAACCGGACTTTGGCAAGAAGAGCCGCAAGCCCAAGAAGATGATAAATATGTGTCAAACATTTGGCCAATTTCAAATGTTGAAAATGCGTTAGAAAAAGCAATCGATAGCGCAAAAAAACAAGGTAAAAAGGAAGCTAGAATTGCAATTAAAGGAACCGCTTTAAGCGCCATCGATGTTGTGCGCACAATCTTTAAAGACGGAAAAGAAGTTGACGGAGTTAAACTTAAAGTTGACATGATTTCACGAAATGGCAGATTGCAAAAAGTTAAAGGAAATTTCACATGGCTAATTCAAGAATGGACAAAATATTTTCCGCAAGCCCTAGAAAGTGTTTTTAAAGAATATGGCTTAGAAGGTCAATTCGATTTCAATTATCGCGATGAAAAAGTCACTCACGATCAATTGAATGCGGGAACTCATATGGCAAAATTATCGCAGCAAATAGCCAAAATTACTCAAAAAATTGTTGCCGATAATAAGGAAAAATTAATCAAAGAAGGCAAAGAACCAAAAGATGTTTTCTATATGTGGCAAGCTGTGAAATTATTTTTTCAAATTGCGCAAAAAGCTTATGAAAATGCGGCGCAAAGTGAAGAGGGCGAAAGAAAAGCTGGTTTGGTTGAGAAGGCGAAATATTCAAGATTTATGGCCGATTTTGTTGAGAAAAATCAAAATAATTACAAGTTAATTCTTGATGAGTTGTTTAGATTTCAAGATTCAAACCCATTTGTTCAGCTTGAAAAAGATTTGGCAGCTTCGCAAATTGGCGACACAAAAGACGGCGATTATATTTTTGAGAATATATATGGGCTTTTTATGGAAAATATTGCTTTTGCAAAATATCTTCCAAAAGACGAGTTGATTTTTCGCAAATTTTATTCCAGATCGTTTCTTGGGCCTCTTGGTGCAGCAATGCCTCCTGAATCGGCGCAACATTTTCTTGATTTACATAAAGAAAATGTGTTAGATGCTAAGTCGGTTGGCTATAATCAAGACTCTCTAAGAGATATGGGTTATGATTTGATAATTGACACTGCTCGAAATGACACGCACAAAACAACGCAATCAGAGCTTTTAAGGTCGCTGATTGAGGCTAAGGTTTTAGATTCATCGCCGATAACTTTATCTAAAGAAGAATTATCACAATTTGACCCTGAATATATAAGAGGCAAATATGGTGATGAAGCCGCGCGAAATATGTTAAAGATTGCCAAAGAAACTGGCGAAAATTTAACATTTGATAGCAATATTATTGATAAAGCTAATTTTTCTGCGGCGAATTCTCCAAATCTAACTATAAATTTAGGGGCATGGGGCATTAGTGCTGCTATTAGAAGCGCCAAGATGTCGTCTGAAAAACTTGTAAGTGAGTTTGTCGCCGCGCAACCGCTTTCGGTTTCACCATCTAAGCCTTTGGCCAGTGCGATGGCGGCGCAATCTTCTTTGCAACCCACAGCCTAATTTATCTTGATTTTTTGATTCGAAACTATCTTTTTTAAAGATAGTTTTGTGGGTTATAATTGAAAATGTGGCTTTTTAGAAAAAGCTTAAAATTAGGGTTTTTATATCAAAAATGACCATTTTTTAGTCAAAAATCGCTAAAATTACCCTAAAACATCCAAATTTCGATTTTTCTTGACAAGGTCTTAAAAATATGCTATGGGGATAAGTTCTTATATGATTTCGCGAAATTGGCAATCTGGGTCAAATAATTTATCATCGAAAATTATTTTGCATAAATGGTCAGTTATTAACGGCGAGCTCCTTATTCTTTCTCGCTTTTCAAATTCTTAATTTTCATCACCAAAACCGCGCCTGAAAAAATAAAAGTGACTATGTTTGCGGTAATCATAATCCAATTGTGAAGTAAAATTCCATAAATCAGCCAAAAACATACGCCAGAAACGAAAATAATATACATTCCAAGCGAAATCCCTTTGGTGTCATTGGTTTTGATGGTTTTTATAGCTTGCGGCAAAAAGCTTATCGTAGTTAGAAAGGCGCCCAAAAATCCAATTATGCTAGTCATTTCCATAAAAATATGTGTAAAATAAAAATCTAATATTTTATAATAGTTTATATTTCGTAAAATGAAAGAAAAATGCCTATTATCAGAGTGTTTTGACGATTTTTATGACAAATTTATTTGATAAAATAATATAAAAATGAAAAAACCGATATTGCTTTG
>CAMCFD010000090.1 GCA_945874115.1 Rickettsia typhi
TGTAGATTGATAGAGACTTAGATTTGTCAACGCCGGATCATTATTGCGAATATTGGCTAATAGTCTCTGAAATTCTGTTGGCGACATAAAGATATTAAATATTATTAATATTGTTCACAAAAAAAACTTGATCTAAGTTTTTTTCGAAAACGGATCTTTTACTGAACTCAGTATTGAAAACAAAATGCAAGATGGGATTTGTAATCTCGTCTTTAGCTTCACATCAACTTTTAATATTTTTGATACAAACCGAACTAAATACAACTTGATTAATTAGTTCTTTGTTGATTTTGACTATCAACACTAATCGCATCTTTAGGAGCGACGCTTTTAGTGGGTAAAGTTTTATCAACATCAAGATCATATTCATAAACCTGACGCTCGTCATATAAATTAATTTTGCCTTTTTGTGCGTCAATAGTCATCATATAAAAAATTTTACCTCCAAATTGCTCCAGAAGACCAAGCTCTTTTAGCTCATGTAAAATATCATCTTGAAAAAACACTGTAATTTCGCGATCTGAAAAATATGATTTCATCATATTTCTATGAGTTGCAAATATATCTTCTAATTTTTTACAATTTGATGCAGTAACAGGCTTCAATTCTTCATGTGAAACTTGCACCCAATCTTTAAATTCTCTTCTTGACTCAACGCCGAATCTATCCGCAGAACGGAATTTTACACCACTATAAAAATCGTAATCGCCATTTGGCTTGAAAAAGTCTTCGTCACTTGAAGTTGAGAGTTCTGCTAACATATTTGTAGCCGAATAAAGAATTGAAGATAAATGCTCATCATTTTGGGCGCCTAGTAATTCTGGCTTAATCTCATTTTTTATGGCGCCTTTATAATCATTAATTAATTTAGAAATATTTTTTATATTATTATTACTTCCCGCATCTCTTGCAAATAATTCATTATCTTTTCTTAGTAACGGAATTTTATTAGGATCAACTCCCTGCATTGATTGCGCATATTCATATTGCTCAAACTGCTCTTGATGCTGATCTTCTCCCGCATATAACTCTGGAGTCATAAAATATAACTCTGGTTTTTGCAAAATCTCGTCATTATCTACTGCGCAATCTATAGTTTTTCTGCCCAAAACAGCTAGATCTGACTTAATCGATTTAGCAATTTTATTATAAATTGCTCTCAGATGAGGATTAGCTTGAAACACCGAAATTTCATGCTGAAGATTCTTAGCGAAATTTTTTGGCAAAACATCTTTATTAATTTCCAATAATTCTTTTTGCGACTTAGGATCAACAAAAAGCGAAACAAGGGCAACTGTTAAACCTTCTTTCTTACCCTCGCCTTTTCTATCTTTTTCTAATCTATCTAAAGCTCCTCGCGATTTTTCGCCATTAAATAAATCTATATCATACATAAAATTTGTCTCTTTATCTTTAGAATCAGAGCCAAGCAAGAACATCATTTTTAAAAAATCCGCCACAATTACGGCTGGAAAATAATGTTTACTTCCAGATTTAAAATTAACTTTAAATGGATCCGTCAGAAATTTATATAATTCTTTTAAATCTCTTCTTAAAACTTCCACGGCTTTGGTTATTTTCTCTTTTTCTTTTGGAGATTTTACTGTTTCTAAAGATTCTAAATCAAACTTTCCAATTCGTTGCAATAAATCTTCAAACATTAATATTTGCACACCAGAATGATTTTTTATAAAATCATAGTAAGTTATTTCAGCGCCTTTATAAACAAATTTATTCTCCTGACACATCTTAACACTTGCCTTATCCATAATTAAATAGGCTTTACCTTCTAAATCTTTGTTATCAGAAGAAACAAGACCTTTTATATGTTCAAGATCTTGAACATATTGCAAATATGTTTTATTAGAACCTATTAATATTTTTGCAATATTATAAACTTCTTTTTTAGCGACTAATGCCTGAGTTTGCGATGATTTGTGCGGTTGTGCAAAACTTTTTTTCGATTCTACATCTGGCTTCTTTTCTTGAGGTAGATATTTTTCTTCACCTTGCGTTGGCAAATTGTGCCGATATTTACTAGCATCAGAGCCTGCAGATAAATCTTGGCTAGAATTGTAATCAGTTAAATTTGCAACACCAAATTCTTGCTCATCAAAAGCTGCGGCTCCTCTAATTGCGGCGGTAGCGCTATATGTAGCAAGCAATAAAGCAAGGGCGCGCGCAACTGAAGAAATATTTTTAGCAGATGAATATCTTGAGCCTCTATACTGATTTCTTGTAAACACTTGCGGCAAATCTTCATAAATTTCTTCATCTGCCTTCTTTATATCAAGAACCTCAGAACTTCTTTTTTGCAATTGGCGCAAATAATCTTCCTCTGTTTTTGCGTTAAATTTTCCAATCCGTGCATTAAATTGCTTATTTAACCGTGACTGTAAACCTGAATATCTTCTAGTCATATTATAACTTTTTTAAGATTTTATTAACGCGCAATATTTTATATTTTAAACAATGCAATATTTTTCATTTATTATATTTTTAAAATATTTCGCACTTATATACAACAATTAAAAAATTATTTTCAAGACGCGAGGATAAGCTCTTAGTTAATTGCCTAGCAGTAATCGAAGTATTTAGATTCGTGTCAACTTTAAGATTTTCGATAACTTAAAGTTGACATTGAGTTAGGACTTAGGTTAGAAAGCCCGTCTTGCGTTAAAGAACGAATAAGAAAGTATATTTAAATTTACAACTCTTTATGCTTTTGTCCTTGCAATTGACGATGACCAGAAACCTCAACCGAATCTCCTTTAACCATTCTTACATTCCCAGCGCCTTGTTGATCAAATATATCGTAACTATCAGCTTTCAACACTTCTTCACTTAGCTTTTTTTTCGCCGTTTCAACGTAATGAGCCTTAATCTCTTTTATTGCAGCACCAACTTCGCTGCTTACCGCTGAAAGCAACGCAGGAGGCAATTCGTTCATATGAGTAACAAATTCATCAAATTTTGAAACTTTTAATTTTTCATTATCAATTGTTTGAATATTAGAACTTAGCAACGAAACAAAAGTCTTTTGTAAATATTTTTTCCTTTTTGCAAGATTTCGCTACATTTATATTTGTAAATGAACTGGAAAGTGTATTATTTAGAGAAATTCTGATACCAGCTTCGCACTTCATAATAAATTCAATTTGTTTTTTTAACAGAAGCTCTTACTAACTGCGACGCGTTAATGGGTTTCCAACCCACTCCCTAATATTCATGTCAAAATGCAACTTTACGATTGTTGATAGTTAACATGAAAGTGAGGACGGCCTTTACAAACCTCGTCTTGCGTTTTTTTATAATCACCTCATAGACTCAGGAATATATCAAAATATTTTCGCAACTTCAATCACAAAAGAATTTCTCCCCACCTCTTTAGAATTAGGAATTTGATAGCCAGCATAAAAAGTTAAATCCCGCGGAAACTGATAACTAAAGCCGTTGGCAAAAATCCCCAGAGCATGATTGCCAGAATACCAATCGCCAATAAAATTTATTTTCGCCGTAACCTTTTGTTCAAATCCCCCAAGAAAACACACCACCTCTTCGCCAAAAATTTGTTTAGTTCCATAACTTATGCCACCCGTAATTCTGGTTGAGGTCTGACTTACATAAAAACTCGGCTCAACATAAAGCCAGTTTCCAACACCATTTCCCTGAAGCGAAAACGGCACCATATCACCAAAAATTATTTTCGCCTGATAATCTTTTAAAGCCTCAATTTCATATGCCGATTTAAAGCCAATACCAAGCGCAACATTTTTTGACGTCGGTGAACTTAAATTAAACAATGTGGCATCAATCTCTATATTATTACCCGCGCCATAAGCGAAATAGTTAGTAGCATTAATAAAATTTTGCGGATCTTTAGCACGAAATTGCGATTCATGTTGTACAAAAACTTTATCCTTTTGCAAAATATCGGCCGAAGGCACATTGAAGATAGTTTGTTGAGAGAAGCTTTTATGGGTGAAAAAAATTACTATTAAAAAAGTGGCAATTGAAAGGATCTTCATATAATTAAATAATTTTGGCTCTTTTAGCAAAGGCACGCGCCCAATAGTCATGTAAAACTTCAATTTTACAAAGTGACGAATGCTGATACAACTCAACCTCCTTTGCAAGGCGCGGCAAGCTTGACGCGATATAGGTTGTATAATTCTTCAACTTAACTAAAACATCTTGCGAATCTTCAGAGAAACAGTTTGATTATCATAAGAACTTCCATGATCTCTGCGATCATAGCGCATAGTGAAATCAAGATCGTCACTTTGTTGCCAATTTAAACCTGCACCAGTGCGCACAACCCACGGCGAAGATTTAAACCCGCGCGTTATAAATTCGCCACCACCACCAGCAAAACTTGCCACCACAGAATTGTCATCATGCAAAAGATCATAACCAAGGCCGGCGTTAAGAGCCAGTGAAAATTTAGAAGTGAAACTGTGATTCACTTTCGCTTCAAGCGCTGGTATCAACTGATCTTGAATTTGTGAAGCAACATGAAGATCTAAAACATCAGCACCAGATTCATTATAATTTCATTGCCGACAACAAAATAATCCAAACGCAATTGTGGAACAATTGTAGTAGCGCGATCTAAATTTATCAAACGACCAAGGCCTGCGCCTGCGTGAAAATTCCATCCATCATAGCTTCCTTTTGCAATTCGATTCAAATCGCCAAAATTAATATAACGCTTAGATTGGCTTCTGTTATAGCCTGCGGCCACTTGTGCATTAACTTCTGTTTTATCATCAAGTTTATAATTACCATAGACAATTCCAAGAACGCTATCAACATCCACCTGATTAACAGAATTATTGCTGGTGAGTTTAGAATTAAAATATGAAACACCAACACCTTAAGGTGAGGCAAAAACTTAAAACGCCGCTTCAACCCTAAACATCACCATCTGATCTGAATGCCATTTTCTGTCTGCATTAAAAAACCTTATCTCGTCTCTAATATAAATGCTTGGCGTAAAATAAGAAATTGCAGGAAATAACACGCCAACATCAAGCCGATTTTGATTAAAACGATTATCGGTTATGTCGTAAAAAATTTCATTAAACAAAATTGGTCTTAAGTTGAAAAATTTGCGATTCGAAGTGGCTCTAAAGCGCAAACGCTCGCGTTGTTTGTCATCGCCACCCATAAACATGCGATATTCGTGACGGAATCTGAGTTCATAATCAACATTTTTGCTATCAAATTTTTTGGTAATTTGCAATTGCGGACGCTGTTCTGACAAATCCCACTCGCCTTTATTTTTAAGATAAAGCATGCGAAACCTGAGGCCAATTGTCAAATCTTTTTTCAAATTATAATCGCCACCAAAATCATAATGACGATAAGGCGCGCGATTTTTAATGGTGCGATAATCTATTTCGCCCGCAAGCGAATATTTTTCGTTTAAGTCTTTTGACAACATAAGATGCTCGATGTGGTTTTCAAGCGCGAAAGATGTTTGTGATGAAAATAAAATTGCGACAAAAATTAAAACTATTTTTATGAAGACGCGAAATTTTTTCATCAAATTTATTTTGTTCAAAAGCGAAAGGACAAAGGGGTCAGGCCCCACATCTATAATTTTCAGTTTAGTTTTTGGTTAAAACTAGGTAATTTTATAATTAATGGGGATTAAATGCAAGATGGAAATGGAGATGGGCTCAACCC
>CAMCFD010000091.1 GCA_945874115.1 Rickettsia typhi
GTTTCATTATTGAAGAAAAAATTAAACGAGGCACAAATAAAAATTGTTGAAAACCGCTCGCATATTGTTTCGATAAAAATTGGCGACGCGAAAAAAGCTGAAGCAATTTCGAAAAAACTTTTGCAAGAATCTGATATTTATGTGCAACACATTAATTATCCAACGGTTGAAAAGGGTGATGAAAGGTTGAGAATTACGATAACGCCGCTTCACACTCCAAAAATGATTGACGATTTGGTTTTGGCGCTAAAAAGCCTAGTTTTAGCTTCTTAGTTTTGTGAGTCTGATATTTTATTTCCTGCTTAAATTTCGATAGAATTTTGAACGAATGCTATAAAATCTTTTAAAATTACGCTTGCAGCAATATCATCATAATGTTTTTGTTTTTTTCGACTTTTTATTTCGCGCGCAAATTCTTTGGCTTCAAAGCTTGAAAGCCTCTCATCAAAAAGAAAAATCGGAAGCTGTTTTATGCTAGAATTGTTGTTTAGAAAATCATCGAAATTCTTGGCGAAATTTTCGACGAATTCGGTCATTTGTACAGGTTTTCCATCCATATGTGTTGGAAAGCCTATGATTATTGCTTTTACGCTGTTTTCGAGGGCGAAATCTTTGATTTTGGTAAAATCGTCAAAATTGCTTTTGCGCGTCAAAATTGCTTTCGGTGTTGTCAAAAGGCGCAATTCGTCGCTTGTTGCGATGCCGATTCTTTTGGTTCCAACGTCAAGCGCCATTAATTTACCTTGACTTGGAAGCTCTTTGTGATATAAAATATTGTCAGTAAAAATCATAGTTTTTAAGGAATTATAAAATATATGTCTGAAATTACAAATAAAGATATTAAAAAAATTGCAAGATTAGCAAGAATTGAGGTAAGTGAAGCTGAATGCGAGGTTCTTGTCGGCAAGATTGGTAATATTATTCACTGGGTTGAAACTTTGAACGAAGTTGACACTGATAATGTCGAACCTTTGACCAACGTTCACAGCGCGACACTTAGACTTGCAAAAGATGAAGTTCTAGATGGAAATATCGCAAAAGATGTTTTGAAAAACGCCAAAAATGCTAAATATGGCTATTTTGCGGTGCCCAAAGTCCTTGACTAGAGTCGCGATATTATTTATTTTATCAAAATTTAACTTTTTAAAGTGGATTCAAATCAGCTAATTTTCAAATTCGATTTAAAAAATCCAAACAATTTTAAGGAAGAAAATTTTATTTTCTGTGACGAAAATAAAACAGCGGTGAATTTTTTGAACAAGTTTTTTTCGCAGGAAGAATTTTCTCAAAATGCGATTGTTTCGGCAATTATTAAGGGTGAAAAATGTTCTGGAAAAACTCATTTGCTTAATATTTTTGCGCATAAATTTGACGTAAAAATTCTTAAAAAGACTGATTTAACTGATAAAAATTTCACTTCACTTTTTGAGAAAAATCATTTTTATATTTTAGATGATATCGATGAAGTTGGTGATGAATTGCTTTTTCACGTTATAAATTATGTCTTTGAAGCTAAGGCTTTTTTATTGATGAGTGCGAAAAATCCGAATGTTTTTTCTTTAAAAGATTTAAATTCGCGAATCAAAAATATTTTCACGGTTGAAATTAAAAATCCTGAGATCGAGCTTATCACAATGCTTCTGGCTAAAACTTTTTCGCGTCGTCAACTTAAAATTGCAAATGAAGTAATTGAATTTTTGGCGAATAACTTAGAAAGAAAATATGAAGTTATTTTTAATGCAGCAGAAAAAATCGAGAAATTTTGTTTTGAGAGTTTTGAGGAGAAAAAAAAGAAGATAACGATTTTAGATGTGAAAAAAATTCTGAATTTGTGAAAATTAATTCAAATATTTCAAAACAAAATCAATTTATTATTTTTGTCATCTAGCGCCATTTTAACTTCAAATCAGCGTTTATCATTCATCTGTTTAGTTTAAAATATTAAAAGAAAAACCTTTTATATATTTTGATATTCGAAATTTATATTACAAATTTTTTAATATAAAGAAAGAAGTTTCTCGAAAGCTTTAAACGCTTTCTCAATTTTGTCGTGATTTTTTTCGCCACCCCCTAAAAACAGCAATTTTTGATCGGGCTGTAATTTTATTTGATTCTTGCTCGAAAACACCATTTCTAATAATTTTTGTGGATTTTTGAAAGAATTGTTGTGAAATTTAACCAAAATTCCACCATCTTTCGCGCCTTCAATTCTCTCAATTCCGAGCTTTTTACATTGATGTTTTAAAACACTGATTTTGAGCAAATTTTTAGTTTCTTGCGGAATTTTTCCGAAGCGATCAAGCATTTCATTTTCGAGATTTTCTTGTTCTTCTTGATCACGAACTAAAGCGATTTTTTTGTAAAATGACATTCTTAGCGGCAAATCTGAAATATATTCTTCAGAAATTGCGAGTGAAATTCCTAATTTAATTTGTGGATTTAGGGTGAAATCTACTTCGTTCTTCGCTTGACTTAAAGCTGAATTCTCGCGGTTTTTAAGCTTTTCGATTTCTTCAAGAAGCATTTGTTGATAAAGTTCGACACCGGTTTCTTTTACATGACCAGATTGTTCGGCGCCAAGAATATCGCCGCTTCCGCGAATGTCCATGTCGTGCGAGGCAATGGTGAAGCCAACTCCGAGTTCATCGAGATGTTGCATAACTTCGAGTTTTTTCTTGGCGACATTGTTCATCGATTTGTCGCTCGTCATAAAATAAGCATAGCCGCGCGTTTTGCCACGCCCAACGCGACCGCGCAATTGATAAAGTTGCGCAAGGCCAAACATTTCGGCTTTATAGATTATCATCGTGTTGGCGGTCGCGATGTCGATTCCTGATTCGATAATTGTGGTTGAAAGCAAAACATCGATTTTGTCATCATAAAAATCGTTCATGATTTTATCAAGCTCGTTTGGCGTCATTTGGCCGTGAGCGTGAGTAAATCTAATTTCTTCGGGCAAAATTTTCTTGAGTTTATTTTCGATTTCAGCAATATATTTTATGCGTGGAACCACGAAAAAAACTTTCCCCGAGCGTTGATATTCGCGGATTATCGCCTCTTTTATTATTGTCGCGTCAAATGGCATCACAAAATTTCTCACCGCAAGGCGGTCAATTGGCGGCGTTGCGATTAAACTTAAATCTTTTACGCCGGTGAGCGACATTTGAAGTGTTCGCGGAATTGGTGTCGCTGAAAGTGTTAAAATATGAACTTCGTTTCTAAATTCTTTCAGTCGCTCTTTTTGCGCAACGCCAAAATGTTGTTCTTCGTCAATTATCAAAAGTGCCAAATTTTGAAACTTCATGCTTTTCGCAAGCAAAGCGTGTGTTCCAATTACGATATCGATTTCGCCATTTTCAATTTGCGCTTTAGTTTTTTTATTTTGCGTCGCACTCGTAAGTCGCGAAAGCTGAGAAATCTTGATATCTGTGCCTTCAAAGCGTTTGACGAAATTTTTGTAATGTTGACGACAAAGTAAAGTTGTCGGAGTAATAATTGCAATTTGCGATTTTGTTTTTTTCGCGATTATATGATTTTGCGAGAGTTCAAAGTTCTTATCGTCATTATCGTTTTGTGCGAAAATTTTCGTGATTGCTTCATAATCATAATTGTTTGAAGCAACAATAAAGGCCGCGCGCATCGCAACTTCGGTTTTTCCAAAGCCGACATCGCCACAAATTAGGCGGTCCATCGGCGAACCTTTGCGCAAATCTTCTTCGACTTCTTCAATCGCATTTATTTGATCATCAGTTTCAACAAAACCGAATCGCGCTCTAAATTCGTCGTAGAAATGTTCGTTTGCCACAAAAATTGGCGCCGTTTTAAAATGTCGTTGCGCGGCAATTTTTATTAATTCTTCGGCTGCGACTTTTATGCGATTTCTGACTTTGCTTTTGCGATTTTTCCAAGCTGAAACACCAAGCCTGTCAAGATCTACGAGAGAATTTGCGTCGCCATAACGGGTGATTAAATTTATGTCTTCAACCGCGATAAAAAGCACATCGCCGCCGCCATAAATTATTTTTATCATGTCGGTTTTTATGTCGGACGCTTCAATTTTATGAACGCCATCAAATTTTCCGATACCATAATCGCTGTGAACGACAAGCTCGCCAATGTTTATCGTTAATCCTTCTTCCAAAATTCTTTTTGCCGCATCTTTATTTCGCGTCGATTTTTTACCAACAATTTTCTCGCCAAAAATCGCTTGCTCGCCAATAATCACGGTGTCTGAGGTTTCGAATCCTTTGTCGAGAGAAACTATACAGACAGGTTTGTTTACCTCGAAATCTTGCAATAATTTTTCGATTCTTTCTTTCGAATTTTCATTTATCGCGGCGATAAAAACTTTTTTATTTTGAGTTTTTATAAAATTACAAACAAGCTCTACTGGGTCTTGTTTATTAGCTTTGGCGGCCAAATTAAAATCGGGAATTGGTTTTATTTCAAGGTCAATTAAGCGAGAATTTTTATTGGCAGAATCGAAATTTCTAAAAACAATATTAATATTTTTTTCGAGAGTTTTTCGAAATTCTTCGTTGTTAAAATATAATAAATCTGGTTTTATCGGATTATAAATTGTTGACAAACCTTTGTTTTGCTTAGAATCGTCAACTCTTGCTTGATAATAATCCTCAACTTTTTCATGATGATTTTTAGCTAGAGAAAAAATTTGTTCATTTAAAAAAATGACAGGATTTTTTAAATAAGAAAAAATATCAATTAAATTTTCTTTGTAAAAAAATGGCAAATAATGCTCTAATCCTTGAAAATAGCGCTTTGCTGAAACTGCTTCATAAAGATGATCTTGATTATTTAAGCTAAAAGTTTCTTGAAAATTCTTGCGATAATTTTCTCTAAAATTGTTTACAGTTTCGTCATTTAAAATAACTTCGGTTGCGGGCAAGAGCTCTATTTGCCTGACTTTGTCGGACGATAATTGAGTTAGTGGATCGAATTCTTTTATTGATTCAACTTCTTCGCCGAAAAAATCTAGGCGATAACCAATTAGCGACGATGCTTTGTTGACGACAATATCGATTATGCCACCGCGAAGCGCGAATTCAGACGATGTATAGGCGCAAGATTGGCGTTGATAGCCGTTGAAAACCAAAAAATCGACAATTTGTTTTATCGAAATTTTATCGCCAACTTTGAGAATCAGTGATGAATTTTTGACTAAATTTGGTGAAATTATTTTTTGCAAAACCGCGTTAATGCTGGTTATAACAATAAAATTTTTATTTTGTCTATTCGATAATTTATAAAGTGTTTTGATTCGATTCGAGCTTATAATTTGCTTCGGAGAGCTTTTGTCGTAAGGCATGCAGTCCCATGCGTCAAAATTTAATATTTCATACTTCTCTTCGAGCTGTGGCGAAAAAAATAAAATTTGTTGTTTTAGAAGCGCCATGTGCGCGTCGTTTTGTGCGATGAAAATTATATCGTTTTCGCTAAAATTTTGCGAGATTAAAGACGTGACAAAACCTTGGGCATCATCGTTTATGCGCAAAATTTCGCAAGATTCTTTTATTTTTTTTAACTTTATTTTGTAATCCATTTTTTATTTTGGGTTTTCAGAGTTTAGATTATACAAGTTTAAACTCTAAAAACAAGGGATAGTAAGGTT
>CAMCFD010000092.1 GCA_945874115.1 Rickettsia typhi
ATTGGCGGCTTGGTCGTTGGTTTTGCGGCCAAAGATTTATTGGCCAATTTTCTAGGTGGATTCACAATTTATCTCGATCGGCCTTTTGTTGTTGGCGATTGGATTAGGTGTAACGAAAAAAATATCGAGGGAATTGTCGAACATATCGGTTGGCGACACACCAGAATTCGCGCTTTCAACAAGAATCCGATTTATGTGCCAAACGGAATTTTTACTACAGTTGTCGTCGAAAACCCTTCGCGCATGTCGCATCGTCGCATTGACGAAACTATTATTTTATGTCACTGCGATAACAAAAAAATTACACTAATCACCGCCCAAATTGCCGCTATGATTGATTTAGAACCACAAATTGATCATGAGCAAGTTAAGCTGGTTAATTTTGAGCATTTTAATGAATTAGGCCTTGAAATATCTATTTACGCTTTCACAAAGAACACTGACTTAGTGAAATTTAAAAAATTTAAACAAGAAATTTTGCTCAAAATTTCAGAAATTATCACGCAAAATGGCGCGCGAATAGCTCTTTCAAACAGAGCTTTGTTTGAAAAAAATGACCAATATTAATTGGTTTAATTGTAACGCAATTATAATGGGCAAAAACTAGGTAAAGATTATATCAAAATTTAGTCAAACTCTTTAATTTTAGCGCTTACTAAGTCAATTTGAGCCTTATAAAACAAGTTATCTACTTGACAAAATTGAAAATTCTCTGGCATTTTATTTCGCGAAACTTTCTTAAAACCATATTTCTCATAAAAATTTTGCGCATTTTTTAAAACATCGATTGTTCCTAAATATAAATTCTTGAAATTGTGATTTTTTGCGGCCGTCAAAAGCTTTAAAATCAAGGCTTGTGAAAGTTTTTGTCCGCGATATTCTTTCGCCACATAAAACTTTTTTAGCTCAGAATTTTGTTTGTCGATTTTTTTTAAACCAACGCTTGCAATTATTTCATTTTCATCATTTATCGCATACCAAAAATTGCAAGAATTATTATAGCAAAATTCGTCTTCGGCCTTTAAAATACAGTCATTATCGTCGGTTAAGCCAAACTCGTTTTTTTGGATATTTTCAACCATATTTTTCACTTTTTTGCGAAGAGCGCGCGAAGTTGAAAGTGTCAAAATTTTAACTTTTGCAAGACCATTTTTCACCCGCGCTTTTTCTAGTGCAAGCGCATATTTCTTGATTGCATCAATGATTTGCTCTTGATCTTTTCGTCCCAAAAATCGAAACGCATTTAGAATTTTGTGATTCGAAAATTCATCGATTTTTTTAATTTCTTGCTCGCCTTTTTTAGTGATTTGCAAAAATTTTTCACGCTTATCTTTTCCTGATTTTTCTTTGACAAAGCCTTGATTTACAAGCTTATCAACAATTTTTGAAATGCTAGAAACGTGACAAACCAGATTTTTTGCTAATTGTGAAATTGTAATTTTTTGATTTTCTTGAATTTCAATTAATGCGTGCCAATTTTGGGCGATGGCTTTTTTATCATCTTTGTTAAGCTCTAAAATTGTAAGTTCGCGAACCATTTTTCGCGAGAATTTTCTAAGGTTTACAAGATTTTCGCGATTCATATTTTAATAAAATTAGTTGATATTTTCAACTAATTTTATTAACTGATTTTATTTTTGCAAGCGGTTTTTCGTGACAGAAAAATTAACGTCCAGAGCCTTGCGCACCAGACTTTTCGCTGTCAAGCGGGCTTTTAGAATTATCGCCACTTGGTTTAGGAGAAATCGAAGGACCGCGAAATGCGCTATAAATTTCTTGGCGCAAAGCCTCGCTTAAGATCGGCTCACCATCCCGCGAGCGTTCTTGCACAAAATCAAATTTGAGCGGAAATTGTTGCAAAATATCACTACATCCCGCGTCTTTAAGATGATCCTCGCAAGACTCTTGCAAATACTTTTGGCACTGCTTTCCCGCCTCGTTATAATCCGCAATTTGGCCCTGCATCATTTCAAAACAGCCCTGCCCCGATAACAGATGGCGCGAAACATAATTAACACCCTCAAAAGCCTGACCAAGGCCATGTTGAAGGGTTGGAAGATGGGCGCCACCAACAAAAGCAATGACATTTTCAGTTGGCGCGCGATAAGTTTGCTCGATGACGTTTTTCACCATATTTCCCACTCTTTCTCTTTCAAACATACGCACGATTTTTTCTTGCTGAAATTCTAATTCTTGGCGACTTTTTGCCTCTTTCGCTCTCTGATCCATCAAGGCATCCATTCGTTTGGTTACATCACTATTATCAAGCTCGATAAGAGGGATTTTTGTTTGCTTAGAAAACTCCGCCAAATTAGCATATTTTATCATCTCGAACATATTCATGCGAAAATAAGGATTGCCTAAAGGCACCTGAACCATTGTTTTTTCTATGTCGTCAATCGATCTATGCGTTGTTGCCATCGCTTCAAAAAAACTTTTCTCATCGAACTTTCCGCCCTTTGAAAAGAACGGATTTCTCAACATTTCAGGAACTTGCGGAAAAGTTTCATAGGCAATAACAGTTCTTTTATCGATTATTCTAGCATCATAAAGTTCTTTCATATGATTAAAAACCGCCCAGAAGCTGTGCATGTCACGATGTTCGGTGCCAATTGATAATACCGATCTTAAACCATGTGTTAAGGGCCTCATATTGAATAAATTATGGATAGATAATAATTTGATGGCTTAAGTTTTATCAGAAATATGCGAATTGTCAACCGATGAATATTGCGTTTTGGTATAGAAGACAAAAAAAAGGGCGAGCCTGCATTTAAGCAAACCCGCCCCTTCAATAGAATCAAACAAAACTAAGATTTTTTAGCTTTAATTTCTTCCGCAACAGCGTTTGGAACTTGTTCATAGCAGTCAAATTCCATCGCATATTGAGCGCGACCTTGTGAAAGTGAACGAAGTGAGTTAACATATCCAAACATCGCCGCCAAAGGAACTTTCGCAGTGATAACTTGAACAACATCGCGTGGCTCAAGGTTTAGAATTTGTCCGCGACGAGAGTTGATGTCGCCGATAACGTCGCCCATGTAATCTTCTGGGGTTACAACTTCGACTTTCATGATTGGCTCAAGAATAACCGCTCCGGCTTTTTCCATAGCTTCACGGAAAGCGCTGCGAGCAGCGATTTCGAAGGCCAAAGTTGAAGAGTCAACGTCATGATAAGCACCGTCAATCAAGCGAGTTTTAAGGCGCACAACGGGATATCCCGCCAAATAACCGGTTTCTTTCGCCGATTTTAAGCCTTTCTCAACACCTGGAATATATTCTTTTGGAACGCGTCCACCAACGATTTCGCTCACGAAAATGAAGTTTTCTTTAGCTTCAACTTCGTCAGTAATTGGCTCGAAAATAATTTTAACTTTCGCAAATTGACCCGAACCACCAGATTGTTTTTTGTGAGTATAATCGATTTCAACTGCTCTTGTGATTGTCTCGCGATAAGCAACTTTTGGTTGACCAATATTGGCATCAACTTTAAATTCGCGCTTCATGCGATCAATAATGATTTCAAGATGTAATTCGCCCATTCCTTTAAGAATAGTTTGGCCGCTTTCTTGATCTGATTCGATGCGAAGTGATGGATCTTCAGCCGCCAAGCGACCCAAAGCCATACCCATTCTTTCTTGATCAGCTTGAGATTTTGGCTCAACCGAAACTTCGATAACTGGATCTGGGAAAATCATGCGCTCAAGAACGATGTCGTTTCCTTGCTCAACCAAAGTGTCACCAGTTGTAGTATTTTTCAAACCAGCCAAAGCCACGATGTCGCCAGCGAAGGCTTCTTTGATATCTTCACGATTATTTGCATGCATTAACAAAATTCGACCGACGCGCTCTTTTGAGCCTTTAGTGGTGTTGACTAAACCAGAACCACCAGCCAAAACGCCAGAATAAATACGCACGAAAGTAAGCGATCCAACGAAAGGATCAGTCATGATTTTAAATGCTAGGCCTGCGAATTTTTTGTCTTCGCAAGTGATGCTGATTATTGAATCGTCATCGGCATTAATTGCCGGAATTTCTTTAATATCGCGAGGGCTTGGAAGATAGTCAACCACAGCGTCAAGCAATGTTTGTACACCTTTATTTTTGAAAGCAGTTCCGTTCAAAACTGGCACGAAAGCGCCTGAAATAGCGGCTTTGCGGATACAGCGTTTCAAATCAGCTTCAGAAATATCCATTCCGTTAAGATAATTTTCCATCAATTGATCTTCCATTTCAACAGCAGATTCAACCAATAGCGCACGATATTCGTCGGCTTTAGCTTGCATATCAGCAGGAATTTCTTCATAAGTGAAATCGGCGCCCATTGTTTCGTCTTTCCAAACAACAGCTTTCATTTTTACAAGGTCAATCAAACCGCCATAATTTTCAGCTTCGTGAATTGGCAATTGAATCGGAACAGGTTTCGCACCAAGACGTGTTTTCATCATGTCAACACAGCGATAAAAATTCGCGCCTGTACGATCCATTTTGTTAACGAAACACATGCGTGGAACGCGATATTTGTTAGCTTGGCGCCATACGGTTTCAGATTGTGGCTCAACACCTGCAACTGCGTCAAAAACGCAAATCGCGCCGTCAAGAACACGAAGTGAACGCTCAACTTCAATTGTGAAATCTACGTGACCAGGAGTGTCGATAATGTTGATGCGGTGCTCTTTCCAGAAACAAGTTGTTGCCGCAGAAGTGATGGTAATTCCGCGTTCTTGTTCTTGCTCCATCCAGTCCATCGTAGCAGCGCCATCATGAACTTCACCAATTTTGTGAGATTTTCCGGTGTAGAACAAAATTCGCTCAGTCGTAGTAGTTTTTCCCGCGTCAATATGGGCCATGATGCCGATATTACGATATTTTTCGATTTCAATTTGACGTGCCATAAATTTTTATTTAATGTTTGCGTGTTAGTTTGCGCCTTTATTTTAGCGCCTTTAGAAGCTTTTTTCAGAAGTCTTTAGATTTTATAAAAACAGCCATCAAGACTAAGTGGCTCATTTTAAATAAGTTTTAATTAAAATGCAAGCGTTTTTCTCGGTTTTTGCGCGATTTTGGCGAAAATTTCAGATGAATAAATTTGAAGTATAATTTCTCGCAAAGCCTTATAATTGAAGGTTTTGCGAGAAATTATTTTTGCCATAACAACAAAAACCACCGCTTAATTTGTTAATTTATTTTTCATTCGATAAACAAAGCGCCCTAGACTCATCAGCATTTTCAACAAAGAGAAAACTCTTCTTTTGCCATCAACTAGCGTTAAATTTTCGCCTAATTTTGAAATATTGTGCAGTCCTTTTGGATATTTCTCCAGCTGATTTGGCGTCACTTCAATTTCTTCAATTTCTTCAAAATTTTCTTCGCTTAACTCGGTGATTTTGTTGATTTTTAGCGATGCACCATAATCGTTGAGGCAATTTTGTGCCGGTCGATATAAAACGCCGTCATTAATAAAAATTTCGCCAGCCGGACGCGAATTAGAAACATCGTTTTTCACCGGATTATTTTTGTGCATTTTCCACTCACCAAAAAGCGTGTCGCAGTGCGCCAAATAAAGCTCGCCCTCGCCTTTTGACGCCAAAGTGAAAAACATCCAAAA
>CAMCFD010000093.1 GCA_945874115.1 Rickettsia typhi
AAAGCGCATAATATTGGCCGCTGAAAGCCATTGAAGAGGCTTTATCTTCTGCCTCAAGGCCATAGCCGAAAAATATATCGCCGCGCACAACTCCTTTGATTGCTGAACCCGTATCTTGCGCGATGAATAATTTATTATAATCCTTTCCGCCGACTTTCGTTTCAAGCCAAAGTGGCATTCCGTATGGGATTATATCACTGTCAACCGCAAGAGAATGTTCGGCGGTGAGTTCAACTCCTTGTCCGCCGACTACAAATTCATCAGCTGAAGTTTTGAAGAAAATGTAGGAAGCGTTGAAATTCATAGCTTCGCGCGCTTCTTTCGGATTTTCTTTGAGCCATTTTTTAATATTTTGCGCCGAAATTTCGTTTGGTTTCAGAAGTTTATTATCGAGTAAATAATTTGAAATCGCAGAAAATGGTAAATTATTTTTCGCCGCAAAGGCTACTCTGACAACGCTTCCGCTTGGGAGTTTTATTCGGCCTGATCCCTGAATGTGCATAAAAAATAATTCGACTTCGTCATCAACATAGAAAAGTTCAAGGCCTTTATTTTCAAGAGCTCCACCTTCAATTTCGGCGCGAGTTAAATAGGGTTCAGCGCCCAAATCGCTAGGTTTAGCATAGATTGGGAATTTATATTTTTCTGACTTTGTTTTGCTGCCATTTAGGCTTGCTTCATAATATCCGGTGAATAATCCGCTTGATTTATTTTTGCGGTCAGAAATTAAAAATGGCTTAAACCAATTCTCGAAAAAGTTCTTTATTTGATTGTCGCTAAGGCCTTTTACGACTTCGCCAATTTCACAAACGTCGCGAAAATCAGAAGCGGTAATATTACCAATTTGTCCGCCAACAGAGCGACTTTGTGGCATTTTTGCGAATTTTTTGCAAGAGTTCAAAAATGAAAGAAGAGCCAATCTTTGGTTCGTATTTTCCCATTCTCTAAGTTCTAGAAAGCTTACCTCTGTAAGCTTGATGTTGCCTTTTCCTTTTATGGTAATTTTTGGATAAAGACAAGAGCTTAGTGTAAAAAATAAAAATAAAAGTGTAATTTTTTTAAACATTTTTTGAATATATTGTGAAATTATTAACGCTTAAACCTTGAAAACAAAAGCTTCGTGCTGAAAATAATTATTGATAATTTTTATGAATTTAATTTAAGCCTACTTGAAATAAAAAAGCGAATGATATTTTTCGAACTTTTCTTTGTCGTTGCTTTTTTTAAGAAATGATTCTATAATTTGCAAATCGAATTGCTTGACTTTGAAGTGATTTTGTCGGCAATATTATAATAATTTTTCTTAAGCAAAATGTCTCTACAATGTGGAATTGTTGGATTACCAAATGTTGGTAAATCTACTTTATTTAATGCGTTGACGCAAACTGCGGCGGCGGAAGCGGCGAATTATCCGTTTTGCACGATCGAGCCAAATGTTGGCAAGGTTAGTGTTCCTGATGAAAGATTAGCGAAACTTACGAAAATCGCGGGATCACAGCAAATTATTCCGGCACAAATTGAATTTGTTGACATTGCGGGTCTTGTTCGCGGAGCCAGTAAAGGTGAGGGTTTGGGCAATCAATTTTTGTCGCATATTCGTGAAGTTGATGCAATTATTAATGTCGTTCGCTGCTTTGAAGACGAAAATATTACTCACGTTGAAAATTCGGTCGACCCAATTCGTGACATTGAATTAATTCAGTTAGAATTAATTTTGGCGGATTTAGAAAGTCTTGAAAAACGAATTCCGAATCTTGAAAAAAAGGCGAAACAAGAAAAAGAATTATTAGCGCATATCGAAATTGCGAAACAAGTTCTTGAGATTTTAAAAGACGCGAAACCCGCGTCAATGTTCAAGTCAAAAGATGGTGAAGAAGAGAAAATCTTGAAAAATTTGCAATTAATTACTTCAAAACCACAACTTTTTGTTTGTAATTTAAAAGAACATGAGCTTGCCGGAAACCAATATTCTAAGCTTGTTGAAGAGTTTGGAAAAAATAATAATTATAAAGTTTTAAATATTTGCGCGCAAATTGAAGCGGAAATTTCTTCACTTGAAAATGAAGAAGAAAAGGCGGAGTTCCTACAATCTGTTGGCTTGAAAGAAACGGGATTATCACAAATTATTCGCAATGCCTACACAATTTTAAACTTAGTAAGTTTTTTTACGGTCGGACCAAAAGAATGTCACGCATGGACTTTGAAAAAAGGTTTTTCTGCGCCAAAGGCCGCGGGCGTTATTCACACCGATTTCGAAAAAGGATTTATTCGCGCTGAAACAATCGCTTATAAAGATTATGTTGAACTTGGCGGCGAAGAAAATTGTAAAAATGCTGGAAAATTAAGATTGGAAGGTAAAGAATATATTGTAAATGACGGTGATGTTTTTCACTTTAGATTCAATAATTAAAATAAAATGTGGCAAGAAAAAGCATATTACATAATCTTAATTTTGCTGCGAAGGCTATTGGGCCTTGGTTTCGTGGTATTTTCTTTTATTCTTACTCTTGCTTTATTCAGCTTCGACATTGATGATCCGTCTTTCAACAGCATTTCAAGTGATGACAAAATCAACAACTGGGCTGGTTCGCTTGGCTCTCACATTTCTGATTTGTCATTTCAATTACTTGGAATATCATCATTTTTTTGCTGCTTAATTTTATTTAGCATTGGTCTTAAAATGGCTAGCAAGAACGGTGTGCGACATCTTTTGCCAAAATTAGTTCTGATTCCGTTTTGCATTTTATGTTTCTCAACATTTTTCGCCGCCTTGCCACAACCAGATTGGTGGGCTTTCAACAGTTTAGGTGGAGTTAATGGCGCGTTTATTTTAACAAAATTTTCATATTTACCCGATTTTGCTTTAGCTTTAATATCACTTTTTTTGGCGGTTATTTTAATTTCTATTGTGACCGAAACCTCTTTAAATGACTGGGTTTATTTCTTCCGATATAGTTTTGCGATTTCAAGATATGTCTTTGGAAAAATGGCGCAATCTTGTAAAAAAATTATGGCAAATGATGTAAAATTTTTGCCACGAAAATCTTTCGCTGAAAAAAATGATAATTCGCAAATTGTGCTTGTTAAGGAAGATGTGAAGGAAGTTGAGGAAGAGGAAGAAGAAATTGAGCAAAAGTCTCAAGAAAAAGAAGAGGAAGAGGAAGAGGAGGTTGAAGATGAAAGTGGCGAAGATGAAGAGGATGAAAGAGAAGATGAAGCTGAGGAAGAGGAGTCGCGAGAAAGCCTGAAACAAAAACTTAAAGATGCTGGCAAAAAAATCGCGAAAAAAATAGTGAAATCAGTTTATAAACTTCCGACGGTTGATTTGTTGGTCGATCGATCGGCTGAGAATAAAAATAAAAAAGTCAGTAAGAAACATATAGACGAACAGTCAATTATGTTGAAGCAAGTTCTTGAAGATTTTGGGGTTAAGGGCGCGGCCTTGGGCGCGAAGGTTGGTCCAGTCGTCACGCTTCACGAATTTGAACCGGCAGCTGGAACGAAAGCATCAAGAGTTATCGGTTTGTCTGACGACATCGCGCGTTCGATGAGCGCGGTTTCGGCGCGAATTGCAGTTATTCCTGGAAAAACTTCGCTTGGGATTGAGCTTCCGAATTTAAAGCGCGAAATGATTTTCTTGCGCGAAATGGCTGAATCGAAAGAATATAAAAACTCGCAATGTTATTTGCCGATGATTTTGGGCAAAGATATTGGTGGCGAGCCAATCGTTGTTGACTTGGCGAAAATGCCGCATTTATTAATTGCGGGCACGACTGGCTCGGGAAAGTCGGTTGGCCTTAACGTGATGATTTTGTCGCTGCTTTACAGTATGCGCCCTGACGAATGTAAATTTATAATGATCGACCCGAAGATGCTAGAGCTTTCGGTTTATGATGGAATTCCTCATCTTCTGGCGCCGGTGGTGACTGAGCCGAACAAGGCGGTTATTGCGCTAAAATGGGTTGTTAACGAGATGGAAGATCGCTATCGTTTGATGTCGAGTTTTGGTGTGCGCAACATTGTTGGATATAACGAGCGCGCAGAAAAAGCGGCTTTGTCGGGCGAAACTTTAACGCGCAAAGTTCAGACGGGATATAATCCGGAGAATGGAAAACCGATTATCGAAGAGATTGAATTCGAGCCAAAAAAATTGCCGTTCATCGTTGTGATTGTTGATGAAATGGCCGATTTAATGCTTGTTGCGGGCAAAGAAATTGAAGGCTCGATTCAGAGACTTGCTCAGATGGCGCGCGCCGCGGGAATACACATTATTATGGCGACGCAACGTCCGTCGGTTGACGTTATTACGGGCGTTATCAAGGCGAATTTCCCGACAAGAATAAGTTTTCAGGTGACTTCACGAATTGACAGCCGCACGATTCTCGGAGTTCAAGGGGCAGAGCAATTGCTAGGTCAGGGCGATATGATTTATATGTCTGGCGGAAGTAAAATGATTCGCGTTCACGGACCGTTTTGCTCTGACGCTGAAATTGGCGACATTGTGAAGTTCATCAAAGACCAAGATTTGTCAGAGTTTGAAGATGAAGGCGGTGGCGTTGATTTTGAAGCGGCTATTGCGCCGGAAGCTCCTGATTCGTCGGGTGATTCTTCAGGTGATGGCAGCGACGGCGATTTATACGCAAAGGCCGTGATGATTGTAAAGCGCGACAAAAAGCCTTCGATAAGTTATGTTCAGCGCCAACTTCGCATTGGCTATAATCGCGCGGCAATTTTAATTGAAAGAATGGAGAGTGAAGGTGTGATCAGCGCTCCCAACGTTTCTGGTAAGAGAGAAATTTTGGAAAAATAAATTCACATACATTTCTCGAGGCGCCTTTTTTGAAGTGTTGTTTCTCGAGGCGCGCAAAAATATCAAATCAATAATCCATCGATGTTGAAAAATAAATTTATGGAAATGGCGTTGCAGCAAGCAAAAATTGCTTTTGCGAAAGACGAAGTGCCTGTGGGTGCTGTCATAGTAGAAAATGGTGAAATTATCGCCGCTTCTCATAATAAAAATCGCGAATCAAACGATTGTTGCGCTCACGCCGAAATATTAGTTTTGCGTGAAGCTTGCGCGAAAAAAAAATCATCACGTCTCGATGGTCTCGATTTATATGTCACTCTTGAGCCTTGTGCCATGTGTGCTGCAGCCATATCACTTGCGAAAATTCGCAATTTATATTATGCTTGTGCCGATGAAAAATTTGGTGCGGTTGAAAACGGAGTAAGATTTTTTTCGAGCAAATCTTGTTTTTATAAATCAGAAATTTATTCGGGAATTTGTGAAGATGAAGCGAAAAAATTAATGCAGGAATTCTTCAAGTCAAAAAGATAGATAGTGTTTAAAGCCTTGTCGTTATTGCTTTTATCTTTAAAGCCTAAGATAATTTTTTATAAAACTCAATCGCATTTTTATTATCTGAAATTTTATCAAAATTAATTGAGTTGATAAAAACGCCCTCTAAATTTCGGGCGCGAGAAAGAGCGACATAAGCTTGTCCAGGGCTAAAAATTTCTGATAAATCGCAAGAGATTTTGTCCAAAGTTAAGCCTTGAGATTTGTGAATCGTGATCGCCCAG
>CAMCFD010000094.1 GCA_945874115.1 Rickettsia typhi
AGATGAAATGGCGCCGCCAGCTGTTGCTGCACATCCGGCATTGGGCGGCGGCGAGGGAGCGGCTTTTCCTAATCTAGGCAGAACTCCTTAATTGTCTTTGCATTAAAATAGAATTAAACTTGCCCCAAGCATGACGGTTTTGCGAACCACACCCCAACTTTCATGTAAAATTAAAGTTTGACATGAATATAAATTAACCGCTTAATCACACTTTCAAAACTCTCTTCGCGATTCATGCCTTAGAAGATTGAGACACGAGAGAGTCGCCATTAGAATTTGCTACAGCCGCTACAGAATACTCTTTAGGAGTCGATGCGGCAAAATCTTCCCTCTTGCGGCACGAACAAACTCAGCGCCAGCAACCTGAACTTCCTGCAAAACTTGTGAAATTGCCACTAATGCGCACCAGCTAAAAAAATAATCTAGCCAAATTGTAAATTGCCTGGGAGAAAAATTTGCGATCACCCACAAATTAGACGCGGATAATCTCTTCTCTATAAACTTTTATACCCCATTTTACAAGTATTTTTGAAGGAAAATTCGAGGTATAAATAGCTTCTCTGACATAACATCTCATCAAACAAAAAACCCACAAAACAAAAAAGCTCGAGTGATAAAAACCACTCGAGCTTTTTTTAAAACTTACACTAAATCACAAACTAGAAGTGATAAGCAACTGTAAGCTTAAATACATCAATTTGGTTTTTAATGCGAAATCCAGGTGTTCTGGCGTTAAGCAATGAAGATGATTTGAAATCTTGAGTATTATATTCAATACCTAAAGTTGCTTTGTCATTAAGATGAGACAACAAGCCGATTCCATAGAAATAAGCATAAGCTCTTCCTGATGTATCGCGAGGATGACCCTCTCCAGTTGCATCAACGTGGCTAAGTCTATAACCAAGACGCGACACACCATTAGTAAAATACACCGCAGTGTTGTCGTTAATATCATAACCGATGTCTAATTTAGCACCATATCTGTTATTAAACGCAACAGAAGCACCTTCGCCATTTTCCTCAATAACAGAAGAGTCATAAGATTTTGTACCAATTCTTTCTAAGAAAACTCCGGGAGCCAAAAACACATTTCCACCAACATTAATGGCATATTTATAGTCAAGGCCTAGGCTATTTTGACTATCTCCATATTTTTGACCAGCAAACTTGTTACTTCTATCTTGATTCAAGTGCTCAACAGAAGCTTTTTGAATACTGATACCAGCATAGCCTCCTTCTGTTTTTGCATAAGAAGACGAAAGTGTTATAAGAGAAACAACCGCAACAGCTGAAATTTTAGAAATAAATTTTTTCATAGTTATATTTATTTGTTTATATTGAAAAACTGGTCAATAAGTCAACCCCGTAAAGATAGAAATTAGAGTTAGGCCTTTCATAATTAACATTCTTTTTTAAAGATGCAAGGCAAAAAATGTCAATCTTAAAAATTGTAGCGAAACACTACAAATAATACCGCCTTAACTTCAAAATCAGCATTCTAGGCGAAATATTTTTTAGGATTAAATTTAAAAGAAAAGCCTCCTTTATCAAGATATATAAAAGGGGTTTTTTTACTAAAAAGATGAAGTATAAACGCTGATTTCGAAGTTAAAATCGCGAAGACCATGCAGGGATATTTTTATCGCAAGCGCTAGAAAATAAAAGATCGCGCTTTAGGAAGGAATAAAAAGAATTATTGCGATATAAATCAAGACTCGCCAGAAACATAAATTATATCAACTCGCCAAATAAGCTGCTTGGGCGCGCATTTAAAATTTTGACATTGGCGATTTGTCCGAAATATTTTTGCGCTTCAATTTCGTTTTCAACATCAACAATTACTGATTGCAAATATGGACTTTTCCCCCAAAGTTGAATTTTATCACTTGGTTTTGACGAAGATTTCGGTGCTTCTTTTTCAAACAAAACCGGAAATATTAAATCTTTATGTTTCTTGTTAAATTCAAATTGTTGCTCGCTTAAAAGTTTTTGCAACTCGGCCAACCTTTCTTCTTTCACCTTTTCTTCAACTTGCAATTTTGATTCGGCCGAAGGCGTTCCTTGGCGGGGAGAATATTTAAAAGAATAACATTGCGTGAAGCCAATTTGGCGAACTAAATCCATTGTGTCGGCAAAATCTTGATCGGTTTCACCAGGAAATCCAACAATAAAATCAGAAGACAAACCTAGATCTGGCCTTGCCCCACGAATTTTTTCAATCACTTTGAAATAATCTTGCCTCGTATGCTTTCGATTCATCATTTTCAAAACATTGTTTGAGCCAGACTGAATTGGAAGATGTAAAAATGGCATTAATTTATCAATGTCGCGATGCGCCGCAATCAAGTCATCAGCCATATCGCGCGGATGAGAAGTTGTGTAGCGAATTCTTTTTATCTCATCAATTGTCGCAATTTTTTCGATCAATTTCGCTAAACTCGCGGCCTCGCCTTTTTCATCATTTCCGTGGTAGGCGTTAACATTTTGTCCAAGAAAATAAATTTCTTTCACGCCTTTATCAGCAAGGCGTCTCGCGTCATCATAAACTTTCATAACATCGCGAGAATATTCAACCCCGCGAGTGTAAGGCACCACGCAAAAAGTGCAAAATTTATCGCAACCTTCCTGAACCGTAACAAACGAACTTGCGCCAGTTCCGGCTTTTGCTTCAACCAAAAGGTCAAATTTATTATCTGGCGTAAACTCTAGATTGATTTGTTTTTTCTTGTCGCGCAAAACCTTCCCGACCAAGTCTGGCAAAGTTTGATAGCTTTCTGGTCCAACGATAATATCAACAACATTTGAGCGCCTGAAAATTTCTTCACCTTCGGCTTGCGCCACACAACCAGCGACTGCGACAATCATTTGTCCATCTTTTTTTTCTTTATGGGGACGAATTCTTCCTAAATCAGAAAATAATTTTTCCGACGCTTTTTCGCGAATATGACAAGTGTTGATAATCACCATATCAGCTCCGGCCGGCGTGTCAGAATTTTCATAGCCAATCGCGTTCATCAAATCTTGCATACGATCAGAATCATAAACATTCATCTGACAACCATATGTTTTCATGTAAAGCTTTTTCATTTTATCCTTTAACTTTTTTAAATCAGAAATTATTTTTCGCACAAATCCCATAATAAAAATATGAGAATCTCGCAACAACACTATTGTCGTCTTTTGTCCTATTTTTGTTTATTTTTCAATAAAATTGCGCAAAATAGATTTGATATTTCTTGCAATTTGTTAACGGCGCCGAAATAAATTATTTTATTTTTTCCAACCAATCATCATCACAATTTCGAACTTAACCTTAACAAAACCAGCCTGCGAACCCTCTATTTTAGCATAGTTTTTTAAAATTTCATCTAAAAATTTACGTGTAGCGAATTTTTTAGTGCGCATAAGTAAAATATTGCCCTGCCCCATATTTTTCAAATCGCTGAGTAATTTCATCGGATTTTCATACTCAACCTCAACAATTTCAAGGCTTGAAACCGGATTTTTAAATCCCGCTTTTTGCAACAAAGCCGCCGCATTTTTAACGTCAATTGTCGGAATAATTCGTGGAGAAATTCCACCAAAAACCTCATTTTCAGCCTCAAAAACCGCTTTTCTAAGCGAAAAAAGATTTTCTTCGCCAAAAAAACTGGCGATAAAAACTCCGTCTTTTTTAAGTAATTCGCGAGTTTGCACCAAAAATTGTTCAACCAAATTAACGTGCTGAAAATTTAAATTGCTGACAATTAAATCGAAACTTTCTTTTTTAAACGGCAAAAATTCGTCATCAGCAACAATTTGGCAATTTGAAACAAAATTCATTTGGGTTTGAAAAATTTGCTTCACTTTTTTAGTTTTCGCGATAGAATCAGTCAAATGATTGTCAAGCGCCGAAATTTCGAGACATTTATCAAAATTTGAGTTCAACAATTCAATATTTTCAACAATAAGTTCTGAAATTTCATGATGCAAAAAATTATGTTGCGCAAAATTCTTCGCAATTCGCGCGCGATTTTTTCTCAATAATTTGCGATCAAATAATAAATTCACCATGAAAAAACTTGTTAAAGAAATATTAAATTTAATCTTACCGAATCGCTGCTTAACTTGCAACGCCATTATAAATCAAGACGATTTATTTTGCCTTGAACATTTCAAAAAACTCGAATTTATAAGCGATCCAAAATGCAAAATTTGTTCACATTCTTTTGATTTCGAACAAGATTCAAATCAAGATTTAACTTGCGTAAATTGCTTAAAAACCAAGCCTTCATTTGATTCATCCGTTGCCGTTTTTTCTTACAACGAAACGATTGCAAAAACTATTTTTAATTTGAAATATTATGACGCCACTTTTTTAAGCAAAAAACTCGGAAAAATATTAGCCGATAATTTAAAAAATAAAATCGATAATTACGATATAATCACTTGCGTCGCACTTCATAAAAAACGCCTGAAAAAACGAAAATTTAACCAAAGTGCACTTTTATGTAAAGAAATTTTAAAGCACCATAAACACTTAAAATTTTATCCAGATTTACTCGTTCGAACCAAATATAGCGAGGCTCAAGCCCATTTAACACAACAACAGAGAATGAAAAATTTAGAAACGTCTTTTATTATAAATTCGAAATTTTCTCACAGAATTGCCAACAAAAAAATCTTACTAATTGACGATGTTATGACAACGCAATCAACGGCTGAAAATTGCTCAAAAGCCTTGAAAAAAGCCAATTGCGGCGATATTAAAGTTGTTGTGATCGCCAAAACAAAATTGAGACATTAGATATTGATATATAATGTTACTTCCTATTAACAATTAGACTTTCAGGCAAAAAATATTTTGAGGATAAAATTATAGAGCATAAATAGTTAACTATTGGTGAAAAATGGTATTAGACAAAATTTATAATTAACCAAGCTCTATATTATTATCTAAAATTTGATCAAGCGCAAATTGCGAACTTTGCCACCAAATATCAGGATTTTCGCGATATTTTTTCGGATTAAATCTTCTATTAAAAACGCGAACTAAAAGCTGAGTTTCAAGATCGAATCCATAATTATCTTTATTGGTTTTATAGCCAAAATCAGCCAGTTTTTGTTTTAATTGCGCAATTTTTTCAGATTGCTCGCCAAATCTAAACAAAATTTTATCGCGACCCCGAAATTGAGTTTTTGGATAAATTCCAATTCCGTTTTGCGCTAAAAATTTCCAGTCAAAAAAATGTGATGGATCGCGCTTTCTGTCAAGAAATCCGTCAAGCCTGATTCCGTGGCCATCAAAAAAACCGTGCGGATAATAAGCAATGTCAG
>CAMCFD010000095.1 GCA_945874115.1 Rickettsia typhi
TCATCAATTCTCGTGAAAAAACTATAATTTCCAACTTTTACAAGATGTTGCGAGATTATTTTATTGCCATTTTTATCAATTTGCGCAAAATATTTTCCGTCAAGTTTCAAATTTAAATTATCTTCAACTTTGATCGAAATATTTGGAGAGGTTCCGGCCGCAATCAACAGCGACTTGCATTCAAAGACTTCATCACTCTTACATTTTAGCGCTTTAATATGTCCAAATTCGTCTAGAATTGCCTCACTGGGCTCATTATTTTGAATAAATTCAATTCCTTGTTCGAAAGCTTTTATCAGCTCTTCGTGATTCAATTTGTAAGCGGGAGAATCTTGAATTTTTTTGCGATATAAAATTTTCGCATGATATTTTTTGATAAACTCAAACTTGCCATAAAGTCTTAATTCACTTTGGTGCGCAAGGAATTCACGCGCAATATTTTTCTCTTCTTCGCTGAAATTTTCCCAAATTTTTTCTTCGCCAAAATTATTTTTCAACACTTCAAATTTATGCGCAAATTTCTTGATTTGTGCGATATAATATTCTTGCGCTTCGCATGCCGTGTCAACAGCCGTAAGGCCCGCGCCAATTACGATAATTGGCAATCTTAATTGTAAATTCGTAAATAATTCTTCTTTAAATGCTCCATTTAATTGCAGCGCCATCAAAAAATCAGAAGATGAACGGATGCCTTTCGCGAAATTATTTTTAAAGTCAATTATATTAGGACGACCCGCGCCAATGCAAAGCGCAATGTGGTCAAAACCATATTCATTAAAAGCAGATTCATCGGTGATTGACGACCCAAAACGGATTCCGCCAAACATGCGAAAATTTTCTCGCCGCTCAATTAACAAACGAATTATTGTCAGAAAATTTTTATCCCACCTAGACGTAATTCCATATTCTGCAACACCACCAAAGCCTTGAATTAAGCGGCTTGAAAGCGGCTCGTTAATTTCATCGAGAAATTTTATCGGCTTAAAATTATGACGATTATAGTCAGCATCGACACCAGAAATATCGGGGTTTAGCGGCTCAATTTTCAAGCCGTCAATTGCGACAACGTTATGACCTTCGTTCAACAAATAATGTGCCAGAGTATATCCGGCGGGCCCAAGACCCGCAATCAAAACCTTCTTGCCAGAATTTTCTTTCACCAAATTCTCACCAAATTTTAGCGGATTCCAGCGCGTCAACAAGCCATAAATTTCAAAGCCCCAAGGCAAACTCAAAACATCTTTTAGCGTCTTCGTTTCAATTTGCGGAATGTTTACGGGATCTTGTTTTTGAAAAATGCACGACTTCATACAATCGTTACAAATTCTGTGCCCGGTGCCCGCCATTAGCGGATTATCAACGGCCGCAACCGCCATCGACGCGATCGAAAAACCCTCACTCTTCAACAAATTCATCTCAGAAATTTTCTGATCCAAAGGACATCCTTCAAGCACAATTCCGAGAGGGTTTTTTTTGAATTGAAGCTGCGTAGCCTTTGAATCTGGCGCTCTCGCCTCATCAAAATTAGCCGCAGAGTTTTTTTCTACCAAACCAGTTTTGCAAGAATCTTTTTCTTGCTTGTGGCAAAAAATGCAATAATTAGCCTCGGCAAGCGCCTTGTTGAGGCCGAATCCCTCGTCTGTCAGATTAAATCCATCGCGATTTTTATAATGTTTGCCAACGCAAGAATCGCCACTAAAATCGACAAATTTCGCGAGCAAATTATCGTAATCAATTTTTGCCGGCAAATTAAAAAGAGCGCCGTCTTGATGAAGTCGCCTTCCCTCTTTAGAATAAAGAGCCCAAGCGCTGTAAAGAGTTAAAATTTCGAGCGTATTTTTTTCTTCCTCACTTATTTCACGCTCAAGAAGTGAATGAATTTTTTGCGCAATTTTTGATTCTAAAACAGAAATATCGTTTGAATAACCAGAAATATTTAAATCGTCAAGAACCCTTTCCGGATCTATATCAAAAGGCGCTTCTTGAAATTTTTTCGCCACAATTCTTTGCACAAATTCGCGCTTCACATAATAAATTTTCTCTAAATCTTTATGTTGTTTTTTTAGCGCAGAATTTTCTTTTTCAATATCAAAAAGATAAACTATAAAATCTTCCAAAACCTTTGCCGAGTCAATCAAAACTTCGTCTCTTTGCTTTTTTGGAAGTGAAGACAATGAATTTAATTCGCAAAATTTTTGATATAAATTAACATCTTTCTTGACGAAAAATTTGTGAAACAAAGCATCAATTTTCTTCAATCCTTCAAAATTATAAAGGTCGTAGAAATCAAGCTTTAACGCTGAATTTAAAGGATTTTCAGTCATTTTGTTAATTTGAGATTTAGGCTATTCTCCACAAAACTTCTGAGCCGGTTTTGTCTTCCAAAATTATACCTTTGGCCAATAATTCATCGCGAATTTCATCAGCTAATTTCCAATTTTTTTCTTGCTTGGCAATTTTGCGAAGTTCGATTTTTTCAAGAATATATTTTTCATCAACTTCTAAATTTCCACTTTGTTTCGCAAAATATTTAACATCGATCAGGCCAATAAAATCAAGAATCGCGATAAAATCTAATTTTGTTTTCTTATCAGAATTTTTAACCATTTCAGATTTTTCATGCAAAAAAGCAAAAACTTTCGCGACGTTTAAATCATCGGCTAAAAATTCGCAAATTTTTGTGAAAAACTCAGAATTATCGAACTTTTTCGGTTTATTTTGCAAATATTCTTGCAATAATTTATCATCGAAAACGCCATAAAATTTTGCGATTGATTTTTTTGCGTCTTCAAGCGATTTTTCGTTATAATCAAGCGGTTTTCGATAATGCGTCACAAGCAATAAATATCTGATCGCAACGCCATTTTCGCCGCGATTTAATAAATCGTGAACCGTAATAAAATTTTTGAGTGATTTGCTCATTTTTTCTCCATTCACGGTCAAAAAACCGTTATGAATCCAATATTTCGCATAATGCGATTTGGCGTTGGCGCACTTGCTTTGCGCGATTTCATTTTCGTGATGTGGAAATTGCAAATCTGCGCCGCCACCGTGAATGTCAAAGTCTGCTCCCAAATATTTCGAGCTCATCGCACTGCATTCAATATGCCAACCCGGCCTGCCATTGCCCCAAGGGCTTGCAAACACGCTTGATTCATCATCACCTTGGTTTGCCGGCTTCCACAAAACGAAATCGAGCGGATCTTTCTTATATCCCCCAATTTCAACGCGCGAACCGGCAATCATCTCGTCAAGATTGCGCCCAGAAAGGCTTCCGTATGAATCATAAGACTTTACGTCAAACAAAACATGGCCTTCACTCACATAAGCATTTTTATTTTCTATCAATTTTTCAATCATCGCAATCATTTCAGGAATATGTTGCGTTGCTTTTGGCTCTAGCGTCGGACGCAAAACATTAAGCGCATCTAAATCGCCGTGGAAAAACTCAATAATTTCACCAGTAAGCGTCTGAATGCTTATTTTGCGAGCCAAAGCAGCCGCATTAATCTTGTCGTCAACATCAGTAATATTTCTCACATAAATCACTTTCTCAAACATCTCACAAAAAAAGCGATAAAACATATCATAAACAAGCGCGCTTCTAGCATTTCCTAGGTGTGGTCGATCATAAACAGTCGGGCCACAAACATACATTTTAAGCTGATTTGGCACAATCGTTACCAAATTTTCTTCCTTTTTTGAAATTGTATTAAAAATTTTAATAGCCATTATTTTTTTAATGTTTTATAATAACAAAAATATCAATTTTGCACAGGAAGCCGCGTGAATCCTATGCGCACAAAATTAAATTATGCAAATTAAAATCGCTCCGTCAATTTTATCAGCGAATTTCGCCATTTTAGGCGAAGAATTACAAAAAATCACACAAAGTGGCGCTGATTATATCCACATAGACGTTATGGATGGCGCTTTCGTACCTAATATTACCATAGGAAACGAAGTTGTAAAGTCAATTCGTGCATATTCAAACTTGACTTTTGACACGCATTTAATGATAAACAACCCCGATAATCACGTTAAAGCCTTTGCTGACGCGGGTTCTGACATTATAACAATTCACGCCGAAGCCTCAACTCACCTTGACCGCAGCCTTAGTTTAATTAAGTCTTTTGGCGTCAAAGCCGGTGTTTCACTGGTTCCGTCAACCAATGAAGATGTTCTTGATTATGTGATGGATAAAGTTGATTTAATCCTCGTAATGACCGTTAATCCTGGTTTTGGCGGACAAAAATTCATCGAATCACAACTTGAGAAAATCGCCAAAATTCGCCAAAAAATCACGAAATCTGGCCGCAAAATCGATCTTCAAGTTGATGGCGGAATTAATGCTGAAACCGCCAAGAAAGCCATTTTAGCTGGTGCCGACGTCTTGGTTTCAGGCTCATATATTTTTGGATCGGGCGATTATAGAAAAGCAATTGAGAATTTGCGCGGGTTTTAAGATTCCTGCTCTGTTTAAAATTGGGGTTTGACCGCCATTTATGATTTACGTGATTTTGATATCAAATCCGCAACTCACACAAATATTAAATTGTGAACGCAACGACAATATTTGGACAGAAAATGCTAAACTTGCAAAAATAATGCAATAAATTTCCCCAGATTTGCCTACAAAATATTGACTTTATAAAACTTCTTCTTGCCCACCTGCAAATCAAATTTGCCCGATTCGCGGACTAAATAATTGACATCAGACACCGTCTCGCCATCAATTTTGACGCCCTTGCCTTCAATAAGTCTGCGCGCTTCGCCGTTTGATTCACATGCACCAATTTCTTTGATAATTTCAACTAATTTTTTGCCTTGGCTTAAATCAACCGCCAATGACTTCTCTTCAAACGCATTTGAGTTTTTTGCAACAAAAATCTCGCGTGCTTTTTGCAAAGCCGCTTTCGCAGCCTCTTCGCCGTGACAAATTTTCGTCGTTTCAAAAGCCAAAATTTCTTTCGCTTGATTAATTTCTTGGCCTTGCAATTTTTCAAGGCCAGCAATTTCTTCGCGCGATAAATCGGTGAAAAGCTTGATGAACTTTAT
>CAMCFD010000096.1 GCA_945874115.1 Rickettsia typhi
AAACTATGAAAGAAATCACAAAAATTTGGAATTCTATGAATAAATTTTATTTTTGCAATTTTGCGTTAGTTGCAACATTTATTTTAGTAGTGATTATGAATTTTATGGTACAATTCAAAGTTGAAAATTTGCAAGATAAAATCGAGAAAAATCAGCTTGAAGTTTCTTCTTATCGCGATCAAATTTCTATGCTTGGTGTTGAGTGGGCTTACTTAACTCGTCCGGCGCGTTTGCGTGAATTGTCTTCGCGATATTTGACTTCAAACAGCTATAGTTTAGCAAGCCAAATCAAGTCAATTGACGAAATGGAAAGTTTTTATCAGGCTAATTATGAAGTAGAAGAAAAGCAAGAATTAGCGGTGAATTTCTAGGCTTTGCGAAAGGGCGATTTTATAAAGTCGCCCCGCATTTTGGTTTTAGAATTATTTTGTTTTAGGGAAGAATTATTGGGGAAGAATTTATTTTTAAACTTACCCTCTTGTCATTCCCGCGCAGGCGGGAATCTAATCACATTCAAATAATAAAAACAATTCTTTACAAATCCTCAACTTTTTTCGCAATATCTTTTCTGACAAAGCCATCTTTATAATCGATTAAATCAATTGCTTCATAGGCCTTTTTGCGAGCTTCTTTGAAGGTTTTTGCTTTGGCGATAATGTTTAAAACTCGTCCGCCATTTGAAATTATTTTCCCATTTTTAAGAGCCGTTCCTGCGTGTAAAATTTTTACGCCTTCAATTTTTTTCGCGCTTTCTAAATTAATTTCGCAGCCTTTTTTATAATTTTCAGGATAGCCTTTTGCGGCCATAACCACGCAAACAAATTTGTTTTCTTCGTCAAGATCGACGTTGAAATTTGCGAGATTTCCGTCGATTGCGGCCAAAATTAAGTCAGCAAAATCGCATTTTATTCTTGGCAAAATAACTTGAGTTTCAGGGTCGCCAAAACGCGTGTTAAATTCTAGCAATTTTGGGCCATCTTTGGTTAAAATTATTCCCGCGAATAAAATACCCACAAAAGGATTACCTGATTTTTGCATCGCGCTTAATGTTGGCGCGATCATTTTTGCGATAATTTCGCTTTCGGTTGCTTTGTTGACAAATGGTGACGGCGAGAAAGTTCCCATTCCGCCAGTGTTTGCGCCGGTTTCGTCTTCGCCAACTTTTTTGTGATCGTGAGCAAAGCCAAGAGACGCAAAGCTTTTTCCGTCGGATATAATAAAATAGCTTACTTCAAGGCCCGTAAGAAATTCTTCGACGATAATTTTTTTGCTCGAGTCGCCAAATTTTCCGCCGAAGAATTCGTTTGTGGTTGTGATAAATTCTTCTTCATTTTGCGCGATGACAACGCCTTTTCCGGCCGCTAACCCGTCGGCTTTTATGACGCAGGGAAATCCTAAAGTTTTGCCGAATTCTAGAGCTTTTGAGCTCTCGACAAAAGTTTGATATTTTGCGGTTGGAACATTATTTTCAACAGCAATTTTTTTCATGAAATCTTTAGAGCCTTCAAGTTGTGCGCCATATTTTGACGGGCCAAAAACTTTGATATGTGCTTTTTGTAAATCGTCGACAAGGCCGTCGACTAAAGGTTGCTCTGGGCCAATGAAGACGAAATCGATTTCATTTTCTTGGCAAAATTTTATGACTTGAAAATGGCTTTTTACATCAAGATTTTCAACGCACTGCGCAATTTCAGAGATTCCGGCATTGCCGCTTGCGACAAAAAGCTTCTCGACTTTTTTTGATTGAAGAAACTTATCGCAAATCGCGTGTTCTCTGCCTCCAGAGCCTATAATCAATATTTTCATGAAAAACCTTTAAAATTATAAAATTTGGTTTATAATATATAAGATAAACTAATTAGCGTGTTCAATGCTTACCCTCAAAAGGGCGCGCTTGACAAAAATTAAATATAACAAACGCAACTTTATGACATTAAAAGAACATACCGTAAAATCTTATGATAAAGATTTGCAATCAATTGCGGGCACTATTGACCAAATGTCACATTTGGTGCTTGAATCAATTGATATGGTTGCAAAAGCAATAAGCGAGCACAATGTTGAGTTCTTAGAAATGATAACAAATCATGACTATAAAATCAATAGTTTAGATTTTTTGATTGAAAAAAAGATGACCGCGATGCTTGCGTTGCGACAACCGATGGCTGTCGATTTAAGATATATTGTTTCATCGCTGAAAGTGTCGTCAAACCTTGAGAGAATTGGTGATCAGGCGAAAAGCATTATCCGCAAAATTATCCGCACAAAATCGGAGAAATTTGATGAAAATATCGAAGTAGCGTTTCTTGCGATGTTGACTTTGTCGAAAAAAATGATCACAGATTCTGTTCGCTCTTTCAATGAACACAGCGTTGAACTTGCTGATTTTGTGCTTGCAAGCGATGATGAAATTGACGAAATTTATAAAGAAATGTTTAAGATTACTGAGGGAGATTCGTTTAATCATGATCAAGTTGATAATATCATAAATATTTTATTCATCGCAAAAAGTTTCGAGAGATTGGCTGATCATTCAACAAACATAGCCGAAATCGCTAAATATGTTGCTACGGGAGAGACAAAATAATGCAAACGCGCGAAGATAAAAAACAATCAGGACAAGTTGCGAAGCTTGATAATAAAGACTTGCAGGGCTTTTCGAAAATTGCACCAAAAGAAAATATGTTGCGCAAACCCGATTGGATCCGCGTGAAAGCGCCGGTTTCTAAGGGATATTTTGAGACGAAAGAAATTTTGCAAAGTCGCAAACTTCACACTGTTTGTGAAGAGGCGGCGTGTCCGAATATTGGCGAATGTTGGGCGCAAAAACACGCAACCGTCATGATTCTTGTTTCTGTTTGCACTAGAGCCTGTTCATTTTGTAACATTGAAACCGGAAAGCCCGACGCGGTCAATCCGCACGAACCGGACAATGTGGCTGAAGTTGCGGCCGCAACCGGCTTAAAACACATCGTCATAACTTCGGTTGATCGCGATGATTTAGCCGATGGTGGCGCGCAACAATTTGTTGAGTGCATTGAAAAAATCCGCATTTCAGCGCCACAAACTACGATCGAAATTCTTACCCCAGATTTTTTGCGCAAAGACGGCGCGATCGAAAAAGTTGTTGCGGCAAAGCCCGACGTATTCAATCACAATATCGAAACTGTTCCAGGGCTCTACACCAGCATACGTCCGGGTGCGCGATATTTTCATTCACTTTATTTGCTAAAGCGCGTCAAAGAAATTGACCCGTCGATTTTTACGAAATCGGGTTTGATGCTTGGCCTTGGCGAGTCTAAAGATGAAGTTTTACAAGTTATGGACGATTTGCGCAGCGCCGATGTTGATTTTATCACGATCGGACAATATCTGCGCCCGACCTTGCGCCATGCGCCTGTTGACCGTTATGTCACTTTGGAAGAATTCGAGTTTTATAAAAAATCGGCATATAATAAAGGATTTTTAATGGTGGCTTCAAGCCCGCTTACACGCTCTTCTTATCACGCCGGAGACGATTTTGCACAAATGCGCGACGAAAGAAATAGAAGATTAAAAAATATCGCTAATTAGTTTCTTGATTCTGAACTTTAATTTGCTAAAAATATGGCGACGTCAATTGTGATTTTTTGTGACGATTTTAGAATCAAAGATAATCCTGCGCTTTTTCACGCCTCACAAGAATATGAAAAAATAATTCCACTTTTTGTTTTTGACGAAAATTATTTGGGACGAAAAATTGGCTCGGCGGCCAAAGTTTTTTTGCATCATGTTTTAAAATCTTTTGACGAATTATTGAGAGAAAAATATGATGTGAAATTAATTTTAAGAAAAGGTGATATTGTTGATGAAATCAATAAAATAAAGGCTAAAACGAAGGTTGATGCAATTTATTTTAATCGATCTTATGGCAAAAAACAAATTGAAACGGAAGAAAAAATCGCAAAAGAATTTTCTGATCTAGACGTAAAATCATTTAAGGCAAAATTATTGTTTGAGCCAAGCGAAATCAAAACTTTGCAAGATTCTTGTTTTAAAGTTTTTACGCCATTTTCGGCGGCGTGTTTAAAAAAAGCAGATTTAGTTGGCGAGTTTTTAACTAAGCCAAAAACTCTGAAATCTGTTGATAATATTGATTCTTTGAATTTGTCGGATTTAAATTTATTGCCAAAAAATGAAGGAAAATGGCATTTGAATTTGATTAAAAATTGGCAATTTGATTATGAAAAAATTGCCGAAATCGCGAGCGATTTTTTGTCGCAAAAGCTTGAAAATTATGCTGTTAATCGAAACATGACTGACAGCAATGGAAATTCTGGCTTGTCGCCATATTTGCGTTTTGGAATGGTTTCGCCGCGAATTATTTTTAACGCCGCGCGAAATTATGAAAATCATCAGCAATTCGTTTTAGAACTTTTATGGCGCGAATTCGCTTATCACGTCGCATATTATAATCCTGAAATTGCAAGTCGAGAATTGAAGGAAGAATATAAAAACTTTGAGTGGGAAGCTGATTCTAGCGCTCTTGAAAAGTGGAAAAAAGGTGAAACCGGATTTGATATTGTTGACGCCGGAATGAAAGAAATTCGCCAAACAGCCGCGATGCATAATCGCGTGAGAATGATTGTGGCCTCGTTTTTGATAAAAGATTTGTTGGTTGATTGGCGCGAGGGTGAAAAATATTTTTGGGATTGTTTGGTTGATGCTGACGCGGCGATTAATCCTTTTTCGTGGCAATGGGTTTTTGGCTCGGGCTTTGACGCCGCGCCATATTTCAGAATTTTTAATCCCGATTTGCAGCAAGAAAAATATGACCCAGAAAAAAAATATCGCAAGAAGTGGCTTGGTGGGCGCAAAGAAATTTTGCGAATTGTCGACCATAATTCGCGCAGAAAAATTGTGCTTGAGAAATATAAGAAAATAAAATCATAAATATGTTTTTTAATTCATTTTTGACAAAAAAAGTAAGGCTGGTTATTGAAAATTTAGCTCAAGAAAATAAAAAAATCGCAATCGCCGAA
>CAMCFD010000097.1 GCA_945874115.1 Rickettsia typhi
CAAAAAATTGATAAAACATAACGTAAAAAAATGAAAATATATAAAATTTTATCAGTTTTATTTTTTCCGCTAATCGCATTTTATATTTTTCTTCGTTTAATAAAAGGTAAAGAAAATAAATTGCGCATCAAGGAAAAATTTGGTTTTGCGTCAATAAAAAAGCCGCAAAACACAATAATTTGGATTCACGCAGTCAGTGTTGGCGAAACAAATTCTTCGCTAATTTTGGTTGACGAATTGTTAAAAATTAACCCGAAAATTTCAATATTATTTACGACAACGACAATTACTTCAGCTAGCATTTTAGCTTCTAAAATCAATGATTATCAAGGAAGAGTAATCCATCAATTTTTGCCGATTGATTCTTATTTTGTGGTAAAAAAATTCTTGAAATATTGGAGTCCGCGCGCCGCAATTTTTGTCGAAAGTGAAATTTGGCCAAATTTTATTATGACCTCAAGAAGCCTTGCGATTCCTAGCTTTTTGGTTAATGCAAGAATCTCGAAAAAAACATTTTCGCGATGGAAAAAGGCGCGAAAAATTGGTATAAATATTTTCGATTATTTTGCGTTCATTTTCGCGCAAAGCCTTGAAGATAAAGAGCGCTTAAAGCAATTAACCAATCAAGAAATTTTGTTTTATGGAAATCTAAAATCGCAAGCCGCTAATTTGAAATATGATGAAGATGAACTCAAAAATTTGCAAGAAAAAATCGGCGCTCGAAAATTCTGGCTCGCGGCCAGCACTCACAAAGGCGAAGAAGAAAAAATTATTGCCACACATAAAAAATTAAAAGAAAAATTCCGCGATTTATTGACAATTATTGTTTTGCGTCATCCGCCGCGCGCTGACGAAGTTGCGAATTTGATGGCAAATATTAATTTTGCACAGCGAGGCAAAAAACAACCAATCACCAGCGAAACCGAAATTTATCTTGTCGACACTTTGGGCGAACTTGGATTGTTCTATAAAATGTGCGACTTTGCTTTCATCGGCGGCTCGCTAACTCAAGTCGGTGGACATAATCCTTTCGAGCCAATAAAGCTCGACTGCGCGATAATTTCTGGCGTCAACACTTTCAATTTCAAGGAAATTTACGAAAAATTAGCAACGACAAAATCTTGCGAAATTGTGAAAAATGAAAATGAATTATGTGAAATTGTGGATAAATTTTTAAGCGATGAAACTTTGCCAAAATCTCAATTGCAAAGCGCGAAAAATGTGATAAAAGATAATAATGAAATCGCCAAAAGAATCGTCAAAAAACTCGATGAACTTTTAATGTTTAGCGAAATTTAAAACCTGCTAGAAACCGCGCCGAAATATATTTTATAAATAAGGCAAGCTATAAGCCGGATTTTGTATTGACCAACGCAAATGATTGTTTATTGAGCCCCTAAAAACCGCAAGCCCTACAAAACAGTCAATCGCGTCAGTCAATTGTGATTATTCGTCTAGGCTTACAATTACTTGCAAGCTCAAGCAACCTACCCGAATGACTAGATTCAAGAATCTGCCTCACCAAAGTGAAGCGCGCCATCCCTATTTGGTCTTGCTCTAAGCAGGGTTTTTCGAGATGTATGTCGCCACACAAACCAGTGAGCTCTTACCTCGCTTTTTCACCCTTACCAAACCGAAATTTGGCGGTATATTCTCTGCGACACTTTCCCTTGCGCGAGCCTATATATTCAGCTTGCACAGCTGGCCGTTAGCCAGTGCTTTTTCTTGATAGAGTCCGGACTTTCCTCTTAGATTCATCGCCAAAACCGAAGTTTCGACGAAAAATAAGCAACCACACACTTGCCTTACTAATTTCATATTGTATAATATTTTCAGCGCTTTGTCAAGTAAAATCAAAAAAACAGCAGATATGACAGAAAATAAAGGCCAAAATGAGCAAAATTCGGTGGAAAATGACCAAAAAGAGGCTAAAAATGGTGAAAATAAGCAAATTGAGCAAGTTATTGGCGAAAATCCTGAAATGCGCGGTGAATTAGATAAAATTATTGCTCAGATGAAGAATTTGAAGAGCGATGAAAAAGCCGTCACAATTGATCCTAAGGCGATCACAAATGGCGAAAAGCTTGATAATCAAGGTGGACGAGATGATGAAGGTGAGGGAAGATAGATTATTCTTGGCTTTGTTATTTTTAGCGTGAATTTGTGGAGTTGGATTTTTATCTCTATTGCTGTCATTCCTGCGAAAGCAGGAATCTAGAATAACAAAACAATATTACTGCTTTTGCATGCGAAATTAAAAGAGGAATTGGGGGATTCTAAAGTAAAAAAGTTTCGAATTTTGGTGATAAAAATTTAAATTAAGATCAAATATCGACAATAACGAAAGTGGCGAAAAAATTTATCAATAAATAATAGTTTATAAATTATATTCATCTTATGAAGTCAGTATTATCGGGCATTCAGCCTACGGGGAATTTGCATTTAGGCAATTATCTTGGGTCAATTCGAAACTGGGTTAATTTACAAAACGAATATCGCTGTGTGTTTGGCGTGATGAATCTGCACGCGATCACTTTGCCGCAAGACCCGCGCGAGTTGAAGCAAAGTGCGATTGACGCGGCTGCGGTTTATTTGGCTTGCGGGCTTGATCCTAAAAAATCGACGATTTTTATTCAAAGTGAGGTGAGTGCGCACGCTGAATTGGCGTGGGTTTTGGGGTGTTTGACGCCGATGGGTTGGCTAGATAGGATGACGCAGTTTAAGGAAAAAACAAAAACTGAAATTAGCGAAAATAAAAATGCTTCATCCAATATTTTTGTTAATGGAGAGGTTTTTGACGTGATGGAAAAAATTAAATCTGATGCGGTTAAAAGCAAAGCCAACCTCGGACTCTACGCCTATCCAGTTCTAATGGCGGCGGACATTCTCGCTTACAAAGCTGACCTAGTGCCGGTCGGCGAAGACCAAAAGCAACATCTCGAGCTTACTCGTGACTTGGCTGGCGCCTTCAACCGCAAAGTTGGTCGCGAATATTTTAAACTTCCAGAGCCCTTGATTATCAAGGAAACCAAGCGTATTATGTCTCTTCAGGACGGCACGAAAAAAATGTCGAAATCGGACGAATCTGACCTTTCGCGCATTAATTTGAACGACTCGGCGGAAAATATCGTCAAAAAGCTTAAAAAGGCGAAAACTGACTCGCAAACTCAGATAAATTATGATGAAAACAGGCCCGAAATTTATAATCTTCTAAATATCTTCGCGGCCTTTAGTGGCAAGGCTCCGCAAGAGATTGCCAAGGAATATGAAAATGCGGGATATGGCAAGTTTAAGGGCGATTTGGCTGAAATTGTTGTTGAAAAATTAAGGCCAATACAGTATAATATTGAGCGCTTCAAAAAAGAAGAAGGTTTTGTTCTTAAAATTCTTGAAGAAGGAAGGATAAAAGCTGGTGAAATTGCAAATGAGACTAAAAACGAGGTTTTTGAGTTGATGGGTCTTTAGACAAGTGTAACAACAAAAAATATGAATCAAAATTATAAGGCGGCCAATGTTGATTTGGTTGCTGAGATAAACAGATTGAAAAAAGAACAAAATGCGGTGATTTTGGCGCATTTTTATCAAGATGAAGAGATTCAAGATGTTGCAGATTTTGTGGGAGATTCTCTTGATTTATCGCGCAAAGCGGCCGCGACCGACGCTGATGTTATCGTGTTTTGTGGCGTGAAATTTATGGCGGAAGTGGCGAAAATTTTATCTCCGCAAAAGAAAGTTTTAGTGCCCGATTTTAAAGCGGGTTGCAGTTTGGAAGATTCTTGTCCACCTTCAGAATTCGCGGCTTTCAAGGCGAAGCATAAAGATGCGATTGTTATCACTTACATTAATTGTTCGGCCGAAATTAAAGCGCTTTCTGACATAATTGTCACGTCGAGCAATGCTAAAAAAATCATCGAACAAATTCCCGTTGACCAAAAAATTATTTTTGCGCCAGACCAACATTTGGGGCGCTATTTAATTAAGGCTACGGGTCGCGATATGATTTTGTGGCACGGAAGTTGTATTGTTCACGAACAATTTAGTGAAAAGGAATTGGTGAAGTTGACGGTGAATTATCCAAATGCAAAAGTTATTGCTCATCCGGAATGTCCTGAGGCGCTTCTTGGCTACGCTCACCACATTGGATCGACTTCGTCATTGTTGAAGTTTGTTGAAGAAAATCAGGGCGGCGAATTTATCGTGTTGACCGAGCCACACATTATTCACCAGATGAAGCGCAAAAATGTTAGCGCGAAATTTTATGATTGTCCTTTCGTCGACAAGGCTGGTTGCGTGCTTTGCAACGTTTGTCCTTACATGCAACTCAATGATCTTGAAAAAGTTTATGCTGTGATGAAGCAGGGGCAAAGTGGTGATTTTGCTGTGAATAATTTTGGTGGCGAAATTAATCTTGAAGAAAATGTGCGAATCAAAGCTGAAAAATCTTTGCGCAAAATGCTTGAAATGTCTTAGACGCTGTTTTTCAAAAAATCATCTCTCAAAAGACTAAAAGAATATACGTCGACAAATTTCCCTAAGTGATAGCGATGTTGGCGTAGACAGCCTTCATAGACAAATCCGCATTTTTCAAGAAGCCTTACGGAAGCTTCGTTAAAAATTGAAGTTAGTGCCTCGAGGCGATTTATTTTTAGAGTTTCGAATGTATATTTTGTCAAGGCTTGAATTGATTTTGTCATGATTCCTTGATTCCAATATTGTCTTGATAAATCATAGCTCAATTCTATGCGATTGTGATATTTGCTGTAGGTTGTAAGGCCGATTGAGCCGATCATTTTGTCGTCTGATTTTTGCGCGATGGCGAAATAAATTCCTTCACTTCTATAAAAAATATTGCGCCAATAATTCAGTTCATATTTTGTTTCTTC
>CAMCFD010000098.1 GCA_945874115.1 Rickettsia typhi
TCAACTTTATTTGGCAGCACCGGCGGCGCGCCTTCTCTGGCGGTTGGAATGGCCAATCTTTTATCGTCAGCTTTTGGCAAAAATATGCTTGCGATGTGGTATCATTTTGCGATTATGTTTGAGGCAATTTTTATCCTCACAACGCTTGATGCCGGAACGCGCGTCGCTCGTTTTATGCTTCAAGATTTATTGAAAAATTTTAAGTTTTTCCAAAAAATCGCCAAATTTTCGCCAAATTCTTTAGCAATTTTCACCAGCTTTTTAATCGTTTCGGCGTGGGGATATTTTCTTTATATTGGAATCATCGACCCAAATGGCGGCGTCAATATTTTATGGCCGCTTTTTGGCATGTCAAATCAAATGCTCGCAGGAATTGCCTTGGTTTTAGCGACGATAATTATCGCAAAAAGCAAGAAGCGAAAATATATTTTTATCACGATTTTGCCCTTGATTTTCGTGGTTGCAACCACAAGTTGTGCCGTGATTGAAAAAGTTTTCTCGCCAAATATTAACATTGGATTTTTATCATTTGCAAACCACTTGCAAAATCAAATTTATTCAAATTTAGCAAAAGACATCGAGCTTACAAAACAAATGATTTTCAATCAAAAACTGGTGGCTTTTACTGCATTATTTTTCTTGATAATTTTATGGATTGTGATTCTTGACGGCGCCAGAAAAGTCTATTTTATTTTCAAGCGCGATAAATTTTCGACTTAGTTTTGCGCGACACCAACCTTTTTGTCGTGGCCCTTAAAGGCAGTTTTCAAAATTGCCAAAAAGCAAAAATACTTGACTTCTTTCGTCGCAATGTTATGATGTTTAGAGCTTTAGAATTCTAGCTTTAGAAACTTTTTGCTTCATTATTTTTGCGACAAAATCGCCACAAAAAAATTTCCGGTTAATTATAAATTTATAAAAACAAGATGAGATTATCACAATATTTTTTGCCAACACTAAAAGAAAAACCGGTCGACGCCTCAATTATTTCGCACGAATTAATGATTCGCGCCGGAATGATTCGCCAAACTGCGTCAGGAATTTATAGCTGGCTTCCCTTGGGACTGAAGGTTTTGCGCAAAATTGAAAATATTATTGCTGATGAAATTTCGAAAGCTGGCGGGCTTGAAATTTTAATGCCGACAATTCAGCCAAAAGAACTTTGGGTCGAATCTGGGCGTTATGACGACTATGGTAAAGAAATGTTGCGAATCAAAGACCGACACGATCGCGACATTTTATACGGGCCGACTCACGAAGAAGTTGTGACCGATATTTTCAGAAAAAATGTTAATTCTTACAAAGATTTACCGAAAAATTTATTTCAGATTCACTGGAAATTTCGCGATGAAATTCGCCCACGATTCGGCGTGATGCGCGGTCGTGAATTTTTGATGAAAGACGGATATTCTTTCGACATTGACGAAAAAAGCGCGAGAAAAACTTATGATTTAATGTATGCAACTTATTTTAAAATTTTCAAAAGAATCGGCCTGAAGCCAATCGCACTGCGGGCTGATACCGGAGCAATTGGCGGCGATTTATCTCACGAATTTCACGTTTTAGCGCAAAATGGCGAAAGCGCGATTTATTATGACAAAAAGTTTGACGAAATTTCTGATGACGAAAATTTTAACGTCGAAGAAATGCAAAAAATTTATGCGATGGCCGACGAAATGCATGACGAAGCAAAATGTCCGATCGACAAAGATCAGCTTGCCTGTAGGCGCGGAATTGAAGTTGGTCACATTTTCAACTTCGGCCAAAAATATTCAAAAGCCATGGAAGCTGTTGTTATGGGCGCTGGCGGCGAGAAAATTTATCCAAATATGGGATCATATGGAATCGGAGTTTCAAGGCTTGTTGGCGCCGCAATTGAAGCCAGCAACGATAAAGATGGCATAATTTGGCCGCGCGAAATTTCTCCGTTTCAAGTTGTGTTAATAAATTTAAAAGCTGGCGATGCTCTTTGCGACAGTGTTTGTGAAGAAATTTATCAAAAATTATTGGCGAAAAATATTGAAGTTTTATACGATGATACGAAAAATAGCATTGGGCAAAAATTTTCAGTGGCAAATTTGATTGGTGTACCAACGCAGCTGGTTGTTGGGCCGAAAAGCGCTGCAAATAAAAAAGCAGAAATCATTGACAGGAAAACTCAAGAAAAAAGAGAAGTTGCAATCGATGATGTTTATGATTTTTTTAAGAACTAAACCCAGAATAGATTTTCCTCAGAAGAGTTTCGCGATATTGCAGTTTTTGCTTTGGGTGAAGATGGAGAGTTTGAAAGAGCATTATTCGCCTCTAATTCTTGCCCCAATGCATCAACACCATTTTCCCGTTGCGACTGTGGCGAAGTTTCTTGCTGAGATAAAACCCCCTCTCCTTCTTGCTGAAAATCTTCAGCTTCAGCCTCGCTATCCTCAGCACCAAATCCACTTAGATCAAGATCTACATCCTCCATCTCGCGCTCCACTTCATCAAGCTTAGCTTTGCGCTCCATAGTCATAGATTGCATCGCATTCAGCAATCCATCAAATTGCTCTTTTAATACCTCATAATCACTTCTTGAAGCCTCTAATTCTGATTGAGACTCATCTAATTGAATCTTAAGCTCTTTATTTTGCGCAAGTGCCGGATATATCTCCTCTTCAAATATCGTATCTTTCTCAACCTCGGACAATCTAATCGCCAGATCAAGCAGGAGTATCTGAAAACCAAAATTAAACGATTTTGCCGAAAGCACGCGACCGTCTTTTTCATCTTGAATAATTTCTAAATATAATCCTTGAAAATCTCGTCCAATTTCATGCAACTGCCGCAAAAATCTCTTTTCGTTATAAAATTCAACTTCTTGAAACTCTTCCCAAAATTCTGACAGCTTTCCACTTATCAATTTCGCCCTCATTTTATAATCTTCATCAGCCTTAACTTCATCTATTTTTTCATCGCAATCAATAATTATACTTCTTATTTTTTCTAAATTTTTAGGACTAGATTTCATTGACGGCTCTTGCAGATCCTCTATTTCCACTAGATCAACTAATATTGAGACAACTTTTCTTTCATGAGCCTCTAAAAATTCGATTACCTCAGTTAGATAAGTCTCATCTAAATCTTCATATTGAGCCGCATCTAGCGTGGCGACCTCTTTATTTGTCAACCTTATGGCTTTTTCTATTCTCAAGAAAGCAGCGTCATCAATATAATCATTGCCTATTTCGACAATAGATGTATCAAGATCTTCAATTTGAGCCAATAAAAATTCAAGAACTCTTCTGCGGCCAATAGTTCTGTTTTCATAATAATCTTGCGTCAATTTTTCATAAAAATCTCTAGCTTCTTGATTAGCAACTTCAATGCTTTCAACGCACTGATCTATTTTGTCAGATATTTCTGTTTCATCGATTGGCGACTGACTTCTGCTCATAAATTAAATAATTTTAAAAATATTTTCTAATTTAAATATAAATATAAAATATAGCAATAAAAATGTATTATTTATAAATTTCCACCAGAAATTATGACCAGAAATTTTTTCTCGCGCGATTGCGGATTATCTTTTAGATATTGGGCCAATCCAGCGATTGCAAGTGCCGAAGTTGGTTCTATCAAAATATTTGTCGCCTTCAAAAATTCTTGCTGCCATTTTAGAATTTCTTCTTCAGAAATTTCTAGAATTGCGTGTATTTTTTTTAGATATTCGAAACAAACCGGCAAAACCGCTAAAGTTCTCGCTCCGTCGGCTATTGTGTTTGGGCTTTCTTGAAAGGAAAAAATTTTATCTTCTCTCACCGAAATCGCCGCATCGTTTGCCACGAAAGGCTCGCAACCAAAAACTTTAGCTTGTGGCGATAATTTTTGCGCCGCTAAAAAACTTCCCGCAATCAAGCCGCCGCCGCCAACTGGCGCAAAAATCGCCTCAACTTCGCCAATTTCTTGAAGCGCCTCAAGGCACGCTGTTCCTTGTCCCGCGATAACATCTTGATTCGCTGATGGATGAATGAAAAAATATCCATCACTAATTTTTTCTTGCGCCCATTTATTTGCATCGGCTCTTTTTTCGCAAATCACAACTTCTGCGCCAAAAGATTTAGTCATCTCAATTTTTATCGCAGAAACATTTTTCGCCATATAAATCAGGGCAGAAATATTAAATTGTTTACACGCAAAAGCCACCGCTTGCGCGTGATTTCCCGAACTCACAGCGACAACTTTTTTAGGAAATTCTCCATTTTTTTCTTTATAAGAAAGAAGCGCATTAAAAGCCCCGCGAGCCTTAAAAGACTTAGTTTCTTGTTGATTATCACATTTGAAAAAAACTTGAGCTTTAAGTTTTTTATTTAATTCTTCGTTGTTGATTGTTGGTGTATTTTTTACAAAATTTTTAATACGATTTTGCGCAAGATTTATATCAGAAAAACTCATTTCACTCATGTTGATTTTATAAAGTTAGAATTGGTTTATTTATAGAGAGGTGCGCGATAAAAAGCAAGAATTTTGATTTATATATTATTGCGATTGGCTATGTCATTTTCCATTAATAATAACCCATTTAGGCAAAGTAATTTTTGTGGATAAATTTAAGAAAACCGGCAATAAGAGCATGAATAAACAGTTGTTAGGAGAAAATGTTATAGAAAATCTCTGAAAAGCGAGGTGAAAATTATGAAAAAACAGTCGGCACAATTTTGTGCTTGTTGTTGACGGAAGATTTAGTTTATTCTTTTCGAAAAATTTGTGAGTCGTCTTTGAATGATTTAAACTCGAGAGCATTATTGCTGTAATCAAGGAAGAACATCGTTGCCTGTTCACC
>CAMCFD010000099.1 GCA_945874115.1 Rickettsia typhi
AAAAGATGTTCTGAATTATTGGTGGGAAGTAGTTAAGTTAAAGCCAAGATTTTTTCTTGTGGTTGCAATAAAAATTGAAATAATATAAAATAAAAACAGATAAAAATTTAAAAGAAAAATCTTATGAAAAAATGTTTAAAATTTTTGGCAATTTTGTCGTTGACCTCTCTGTTTTCATGTGTTTATAGCGACCAAGAAGTAAATTTAAGATTCGATATGGGCGATAAAGTTTCATCTATTGGAAGAGGAAAGGGTGTCGAAGTCGTTGTTTTAGATAAGCGTCGTGATAAAAATATTCTTGGCGAAAAAGAATATTCCACAAAAGACCTAGTCAGAGTCTTGCCGGATGCGAATTTGGCAGAAGTTTTGCGCACAAAATTGACTCATAATTTAGTCGGTCGTGGTTTTCAATATGGTAATGACAAAAAAGTAGAATTACAAATCGAGTCCTTTTCTTATAAGGTTCGCCGCGGCTTTGTTGCATCGTCAGAAATCAATGCTAATTTCAAAATGATTGTGAAAGATAATAATACTGGCGCGACTTTTTCAAGAAATTATAACTCAAGCTGGACAGAAAAACATCTGATAATGCCTTTAGAATCAAAGGTCGACAAGATTATTAATAATTTTCTGCGCGATATGATGCAAGAAATTATTCAAGATGATGATTTTATTGAAAGTTTGATAAAATAATTTACCAACTTTTCCTAGATGGGTTTGGCTTGCCGTTATTTTTGGCGTCAGAATAATTTACATATATTGAATTCGTATATTTACAATGAAAATTTTCCCTGCAATTGATTTAAAAAATGGCCAATGTGTCCGCTTGTTTAAAGGCGACATGGCGCAGGCAACTGTTTTTAATGACAATCCGCAAGCGCAAGCTCTTGAGTTTGAACGCGCCGGATTTTCATATTTACATTTGGTCGATTTAGATGGTGCAATCGAAGGTTCTCCGGTCAATAAAGGCGCGGTTGAGGCGATTTTGAAGGCAATAAAAATTCCCGTACAACTTGGTGGCGGAATTCGCAATCTTGCACAAATTGAAAATTGGCTGAGCCTTGGCGTTTCTAGGGTAATTTTGGGCACAATTGCGGCAAAAAACCCTGAAATTGTAATTGAGGCTTGCAAAAAATTTCCCGGAAGGATCGTGGTTGGAATTGACTCAAAAAATGGCTTTGTTGCTACAGAAGGTTGGGTTGAAGAGTCTGAAACAAAAACTCTAGATTTGGCAAAAAAATATGAAGATGTTGGAGTTTGCGCAATAATTTACACCGACATTTCTCGTGATGGAACCCTTACTGGCGTTGACTTTGAGGGCACAAAAAATCTAGCGCAAAATCTATCGATTCCAGTTATTGCGTCGGGCGGAGTGTCGTCAATTGAAGACATAAAAGCCTTGAAGACACTTGAAAAACATGGTCTTGAGGGCGTCATTGTCGGTCGCGCACTTTATGATAAAAAAGTCAGCGCCAAAGAATTATTGGCAATTTAGACGAAATGTTGATTTTGTCAAGAATTAAGCAAAAAATGTGATTTTTGGGGTGAAAATTGCCAAAAAATGGCTAAAAACCTCTAAAAAAGCCCGATTTTTAAAAAGCTTGCATATTCTGTTTATATATGTTATAATTGGGCAAGCTCTTGTAATTATAAGTATAAAATGAAAATTTTTCAGGTAATTTTGCTAAACAGATTTAAAAATAAAACATCTCTTATGCCCTTTGCTGGCGCTAATTCTGCGTGTTGTTGCAATTAACATAATTGTCGACTCTTTTTAATTTCCCTTGGTTTTTACCGGTTTTTGTAAAATAAATTTATATGATAGTTAAGCCCACAAGTGCGCTTTTGATGGTTTTTTTTGGACAAATTAATATTTTTGGCCAAAATCAAGATTTCTTAGCAAGTAAAGTCAATATTTTGCGAAAAAATAGCGATAAAATTGTGCGAGAAATATTTGATAAAAAAAACCTCGCTATTGCTTTTGATAAGCAGCGCGTTTCAAGAATTGCGCGAATCAATATTTTGAAATCCAGACTAAGTTCTGTTTTTCGAAATTTTTTGAATAATCAATCGTTTTTTAGTAAGAAAACGGTTTTTTATGCAAGCTTTATAAGTCTTGCGTTTGATTTCAACTCTATCAAGCCAAATTGTTTTGGTTGTTGACTTCACAAATGTTATTTTACTTCAATTTTGAAGATAAATAACATTATTATTTGATGATTTTGATTTTTAAAATTATCTTTTAATAAATAAAATTAAAAGGTTTTTCAAATTATTACTAAATTTGTGAAAACCGGATTTGACTTTTTTAAGTTGAATCAAAAACTAAAAAAACATATGTTAAAATTTCAAGATTTAAATTTGAGTGCAAAAATTTTAAGCGCTCTAGAAAATAAAGGCTATACACAGCCAACAGATATTCAAGAACAGGCTATTCCACATTTGCTTGAGGGCAAAGATTTTCTTGGTATCGCACAAACTGGAACCGGTAAAACCGCGGCTTTCGCGCTCCCGATTCTCGATAATTTAGCGAAAAACAAAAAACCAGTTGCGCCAAATTCAATTCGCGCGCTTATTTTAACGCCTACTCGCGAGCTTGCTTCACAAATTGCTGATAACATAAAAGTTTATGGAAAAGATTTGGGTTTAAGCCACACTGTGATTTTTGGCGGAGTCAGTATTAACAACCAAGTGCGCGATATGCAACGTGGTTTTGATATTGTGGTTGCGACTCCCGGAAGGTTGATTGACTTGATGGGGCGCGGTTGTGTGAAGTTCGCAAGTCTTGAGATTTTCGTTCTTGACGAGGCAGACAGAATGCTTGACATGGGCTTTATTGTTGATGTGAAGCGCATTATCGCGAAATTGCCACCAAAAAGACAGACTTTGTTTTTCTCGGCGACTATGCCAAAAGATATTGCGAGTTTAGCGAATTCGATTTTGACAAATCCGGTTAAAGTCGAAATTACGCCACAAGCAACTACGGTTGAAAAAATTGACCAAAAAATTAATTATGTAGCGCGCGAAAATAAATTGGCGTTGCTTAAATCTGTTCTTGCGCAAGAAGATGCGACGAGCGTTTTGGTGTTTTCAAAAACGAAACATGGCGCTAACAGAATCGTAAAATTCTTGGAAGATGACGGTATGAAAGTTGCGGCAATTCATGGCAACAAGTCGCAATTGGCGCGCGAGCGTGCTCTTGGTGATTTTCGTCGCGGAAAAGTTAGCGTGTTGATCGCGACTGACATTGCGGCGCGAGGCATTGATATTCCTGCGATTTCGCACGTTATTAACTATGACATTCCTCACGATCCTGAAAATTATGTTCACAGAATTGGACGTACGGCGCGCGCAGGGCGAGAAGGAATTGCCCTTTCATTTTGTGATTCTACTGAACGCAGCTTTTTGAAGGCGATTGAAAAAACTATCCGCTATGAAATTCCGGTTGATGAAACCCATGCTTTTCATAATGCAAAAATAAGTTCGTCTCCGAAAGAATTCTCGCAAAACAGAAGAATTTCTCGTGGAAGCGCTGCTGATAAAGCTTCTGCTCGTAGTAATTCGACAAGTTCTTCGCGCACGGGTTCTGGCGCTCCTAAAACTTCATATTTTGGTGAAAATAGAAGACGTAAAGATGGTTCTGATGATGGAAGAAATCATGCAAAGCCACGTTTTTCTAGCGATGACAGAAAGCCGAGATTCTCAAGCGATAGAGATGGCGATAAAAAGCCGAGATTTTCAAGCGATAGAGATAATGACAGAAAACCGCGTTTCTCAAATGATAGAGATAGCGACAGAAAGCCTCGTTTTTCTAGCGATAAAAAAGAAGAAAAAGTTGGAATTTTCAAGAAAATAGGATTTGCTTTTGGCGCTAAAAAAGAAGGCGGATCTGAATCTTTTGGCGAAAAAAAGAAATGGTTTGGTGATAAAGAGCGCTCTGGTTCTAGTCGAGAAGGCTCAGGATTTGGCGAAAAAAAGCGTTTTGGTAATGATTCAAGAAAACCTTTTGGCGATAGAAAGCCATTTGGCGAAAGAGGTGAAAAACGCGAAGGTTCTGGCTTTGGCGACAGGCGCGAAAGATCAAGTTTTGGCGACGATCGCAAAAAATCTTTTGGCGGCTCTAGCTCTGGTTCTAGATTCGGCGCTAAAAAAACTTTTGGCGATGACAAAAGAGGCGCTTTTGAAGACAGACCAAAAACAAGATTTAGCGGTGATTTTAGAAAGAAAGAAGGTGATTCTTCAAGATCAAGTTTCGGTGAAAAACGCGACAGACCTAGCTTCGGCGACAGATCTGAGAAACGCGAAGGCTCAGGTTTTGGCGACAGACGCGAAAGACCTAGCTTCGGCGACGATCGCAAAAAATCTTTCGGTGAAAATCGATTTTCAAGACCATCTGATGGAACGAGAAAACCGGCTTTCGGCGGCGATAAAAAGCGCGGATTTGGCTTTAACAAAGGCTCAAAATTTGGCGCAAGAAGAGATAACAAAAAAACTGCATAAGCTTTTCGAGCCGCGCTTTCTAGTTAAAGGAGCGCGGCTTTTTTGCGACTTTTATAAAGCAACTCTTGCAATTATATTTGAAAGTTTTTATAATGTGTCTTTGAAATTCAAGTTGCACACAAGGCCTTGCATGGCTGTTCTGACTAAATTTTAAGAAATTTCCAAGTAATCAAAATTTAGAATATTTAGCGATGATTAGAATAAAAGATTTATCAATTTCATTTAGTGGCAAAACGATTTTCGAAGACGTTAATTTCGTGATGAATCGCGGTGAGAAGGTTGGTTTTATTGGCCG
>CAMCFD010000100.1 GCA_945874115.1 Rickettsia typhi
AGAGAAATAATTATAAAAATCATCGCCACTTTCTAAAAAAATGGCGATGAAATTTGTCGAATTATTCGCTTTTTTCCATCCAAGTTAAAACCGGAAATTTCGCAGCTTTAATCTCATCAAGACGTCTTCTTGGCGTTGAAACCGGATAGTTGTGAAATCTTTCACCTTCGCCCGATTCAACTTGCTTGGCGATATAAATCATCGAATCAATAAATTGGTCGATTGTTTCTTTCGTTTCGGTTTCTGTAGGCTCAATCAACATCGCGCCTTGAACAACAAGCGGGAAAAACACCGTCATCGGATGCATTCCATATTCAACCAAAGCTTTCGCAATGTCAAGCGTCGAAATTCCTTTCGCTTTTTGCAGTTTATCAGTCAACAAACATTCATGCATGCAATTTCCTGAAAACGGCACGTGATAATAATTTTTCAACTTGGCCAAAATATAGTTAGCGCTAAGAACCGCATCTTGCGCGACTCTTTGCAAGCCATCAGCTCCGTGCGAAAGCATATAAGTCAAAGCGCGAACGTGCATTCCGAATTGCCCGTTAAATCCTTTAACTTTGCCAACCGAGTCTTTATAAGCCTTAAACTCATATTTGTCACCAACTTTTACGACGTGCGGATTTGGCAAAAACTGAACTAAATCTTCGCGAACCGCGATTGGTCCAGAACCAGGACCGCCGCCACCATGCGGAGTTGAGAAAGTTTTGTGCAAGTTAAAATGCATAACATCAACACCAATTTCAGCCGGTTTAACTTTACCAACAATTGCGTTATAATTGGCGCCATCGCAATAAAAATAACCGCCAGCTTCATGAACTAAACTTGCGATTTCAACGATATTTTTCTCAAATTTTCCGCAAGTATTCGGGTTTGTGATCATAATCGCCGCAACGTCTTTGCCGTTTTCTGCGATTAATTTTTTGAACAAATCAAGATCAACCAAACCTTCTTTATCAGAAGGGATAACTTTAATTTGAAAACCACACATCGCCGCCGTTGCAGGGTTTGTGCCGTGCGCAGAATCTGGAATTAAAATAATTTTTCTGTTTTCACCGCGTTTTTCTAGGGCTTTTTTGATAACCAAAATTCCCGCCAATTCACCTTGTGCACCAGCAGCCGGCGCCAAAGAAACTCCACCTAAGCCAGTTAAAGTTGCTAGCCAGTTTTGCAAATTATACATCAATTCTAAAGCACCTTGAACCGTTGATTCGTCTTGCATCGGGTGAATATCAGAAAACCCAGCAAGGCGCGCCATTTTTTCATTCAAACGCGGATTATGTTTCATCGTGCATGATCCAAGCGGATAAAAGCCAGCATCAATTGAATAATTTTGGTTCGACAATCTCACGAAGTGGCGAATCACTTGTGGTTCATTGACTTGCGCCAAACCGATTTTTTCACGAGATTTTTGTCCCGTTCTAAGTGAAAATTTCGCAACATCAGGCAAATCAACGCCGCAAGCGCCTTCACGACTTTGCTTAATCAATAATTCTGATTCTAATTTAAGTCCACCTTCTTTTGGTATAAATGTCATAATTTTAATGTTTCTGTTTTAAAACAAGCCAAACCCCTAAAAATAAAGGCCTAAGCCAAAATTTTATTTAATTCTTGCGCAAATTTTTTCATGTCTTCAGCGCTTGTTAATTCACTAACCGCAACTATCATTTTCTTGCCGACACAAAATCCGCCGATGATATTTTTTTCAAGCAACTTTTCATTAACTTCTTTCGCATCTTTAGAAAATTCAATCGTAAATTCGTTAAAGAAGCTTTCATTTAGAAGCTTCACGCCTTTGACGCCGCTTAAAATTTCAGCGAAATCGCAAGCTTTTTTGTGATTAATCAATGCCAATTTTTTGAATCCGATTTCTCCAAGCAAAGATGAGTGAATTGTGAAAGCCGTAGCACATAATCCTTGGTTCGAACAAATGTTTGATGTAGCTTTCTCGCGACGAATATGCTGTTCGCGGGCGTTTAGCGTTAAAACATATCCCGGTTTTCCGTCAACATCAGTCGTAGCGCCACAAACACGCCCCGGCATTTGACGCACAAATTCTTTTTTGCAAGCAAAAAACCCAAGAAGCGGTCCGCCAAAATTCAAGCCAACGCCAATTGATGAAGCTTCGCCAATCACAATATCAGCCATTTTCGGCGCTTCAAGAAGGCCAAGAGCAACAATTTCGTTGACAACAACAATCATCAACGCGCCAATTTTATCGGCTTTTGCGCGGATTTCTTCAAGATTAGCAATATTGCCATAAAAATCAGGATATTGCACAACAACCGCCGCAACCTTGTCGTCAGCGTCTTTAACGCAACAAAATTCAGCCTCGGCCAATTTCATATATGTTTCGCCAACAGTTATATAATCTGGATGAATATCGTTTGCAAGCGCGATTTTTTTGCGGCCGCTTTTAATGCGAAGCGCCATCAGACAAGCTTCAGACATTGAAGTCGCACCATCATACATTGATGCATTTGCAACTTCCATTCCGCTTAAAAGCGCGATAATGCTTTGAAACTGAAAGATTGTCGCCAAAGTTCCCTGCGAAATTTCAGGCTGATATGGAGTGTATGAAGTAAGGAATTCAGAACGCTGAATTATGTGATCAACCGTAGATGGAATATGGTGACGATAACAGCCCGCACCAAGGAAAAACGCGCCCTCACCGGCCGAACGATTTTTAATCGCAAGCGCTTTTATAAATTGCTCAACTTCAATTTCACCTTGATGATTTGGCAAATTTTCTATTGGCTTTTTCAATAATGCCTTTTGTGGAACAGCGTCATAAAGTTCATCAACACTAGAAATACCAATAGCTTTCAGCATTTCTTTTCTGTCATTTTCAGTCAAAGCTAAATATCGCATTTTTTAGGAAAATTAATTAATCAATTTTTTCATTATCTGACAAAATAAAATAAAAATCAAGAAATAACTAGATTATTTGGCGATTTATGACAAAAAATATCATTTTCCCACTAATTAAGAGGATAAAATTCAGTCATATTTGGCGATATGGGTGACTTTTTATTGAGATTTTAGAGCGAATTTATGAAGTAAATAGTTAATTATTAGTGGAAATTGGCGCAATATAACTCCGATTTCCCTCTCCGTCTTTTTGGTAAAATCTAAGGGTTATAATTAGTTTATTTGATAGTAGTTTAAATCAGATTAGAAATTACATAAAAAATCGCGACCCAGAAATCGCGATTTTAACTTTGGTTTATTCGTCGCTCCAGCCAATTTTTCTCAAGAAATCTTCATAGCCACCTTCGAAAACGAAAGTTTTATCATCATCGAAAACGATCAATTTATTCGCCACTTCTTTCAAGAAATATTCGTCATGCGTAACCATAACAACCGCGCCCTCAAAGCTTTTAATGGCTTCAAGAAGTGACTCGCAAGATTCCATATCTAAGTGATTCGTAGGCTCGTCAAGCAAAAGCAAATTGGCATTTTTAAGGAGAATTTTTCCTAACATGACTCGGCTTTTTTCGCCACCCGACAACACGCCGATTTTTTTATCCGACAAAGCTCCCGAAAACATCATATTGCCACAAACCCTTCTAACATTGGTTTGCGGAATTGTCGGCGCCGAATTTTGCATCTCTTCATAAATCGTCAATTGCGGATTTAATCTGTCGATATTCATCTGTCCAAAATAACCAGTCTCAGCCTTGCTGTGCACTTTAACATTGCCAGAAACCGGCGTTAAATCGTTAGTTATAAGCTTAAGCAAAGTTGATTTACCTTTACCGTTTTTCCCGATAATGCAAATTTTATCTTCAAGCGCAACACGAAACGAAAGCTTCTTAATCAAGGTTTCGTGACCTTCATAGCCGAAAGTTAAATCACTAACTTCAACCAAATTTTCTTTGCTGACATAAGGAATATAATGAAACTCAAAATCGAGAGTTTGAATATGTTCGAGTTTTTCTTTCACGTCTTGTTTCTCAAGCATTTTCATTCTTGACTGAGCTCGTGACGCCATGCTGGCCTTGGCTTTGAAACGGTTAATCCATTCTTCAGTTTTTTCGCGTTTTTTCTCTTCATTGACGCGCGTTTTTTCATAAATTTCTTCTTCAGCTTCAATTTTTTCACGCACATTTTTCGTGTTTCCGGGAGTTTTTCTGAAATTTCCGCGGTGAATTATTAATGTGCTGGTAATGACCGAATCCATAAAATCGCGGTCGTGAGTGATCAACATCAGCTCGCCTTGCCAATCTTGCAAGAATTTTTTAAGCCAGCGCACCGAGTGAATATCAAGATAGTTTGTCGGCTCGTCAAGAAGCAACATGTCTGGCTCGTCAAGCAAAAGCTTGGCAAGATTGATCTTCACTTGATAACCACCCGAAAATTCTGACGGATTTTTCATGAAATCATCGGTCGAAAAACCAAGTCCGTTCAAAATCACTTCACCTTTCCAACCTTCATATTCGCGCTCTGCAGGCAAAACACTGCACACCTCGTCTAAAACTGTTGGATGACTAAATTGAATGTGTTGTTGCAAATGGCCAATTTTATAGCCTTTCGGAATCTCAACTTCGCCGCTATCTTGTTCTAATTGTCCCAAAACCAACTTCAAAAATGTAGACTTTCCACTGCCGTTTCGGCCAATAAAACCAACCTTCTCACCGCGATTCATCACGAAATTAACGTCTTCGAAAATCGTTTTGCCACTAAATGAAATTGATAAATCTTTTATTCTAATCATCGCTAAATATTCTAAATTTTGATTACTTGGAAATTTCTTAAAATT
>CAMCFD010000101.1 GCA_945874115.1 Rickettsia typhi
TAATCACTTGAAAGCCCTATAAAAAGTATATATCATAAAATGTTGCAAAGCCAGAAGTTTTTAAAAATATTAACTAACGAACAAATATTCACTCAAAACTTAGGCGAGATAAATTTTAATCTCAAACTTCCAAAAAAGCACTTTTTGAACTACTCCGATTTAAAATTTACCTAAAAAACAAAAGCTAGAAATATAAACCTTGTATTTTAAAATCCACCTAATAACATACGAAAAATTAACATAAAAAAAATAATTATGGAACACATTACATTAATATTAATTGCCGCGACATCAATTGTTTTATACATTTGGTACGCAAGAATTATTTCTCAAAAAAATAAAGTGAAAGAATGTCTTTCGGGCATCGATGTTCAGCTAAAAAAACGCAGCGACTTAATTCCAAATATTTTGAAAATCGCTTCAAAATTTATGGAGCACGAAAAAGGATTAATTGAAAAAGTTACCGCTCTTCGCGCGCAAGTTGATAATTCTTACGATAAAAATGACACAGAGAGCGTAAAATCACACTTAAAAAATGTTGGAGCCCTTGATAACAACTTAAGCAAATTAATGCTGTCGGTTGAAGCATATCCCGACTTAAAATCTGATCAAACAATGTTGCGCGCTCAACAAACATACAATGAAGTTGAAGAGCAAATTGCGGCGTCGCGACGCTTTTACAACTCGTCAGTTACTGAATTAAACAATTCAATTGAAATATTTCCGGGAAATATTCTTTGTTTTCTTGCAAAAGCTAAAATTATGCCTTTTTATGAAGCTGAAGAAGCCGCCAGAGAAGCAGTTGATGCGAATAAATTTTTTAATTAAAATTATCTACATCTTCAGAAATATAATTAAAAAATTTTCTTACGATCATGAATTTTTTTTCTTTAATAACGGGAAGCTTTCGAAAATATGAGCCAGCGAAGCGTGTTTTTATAGAAACCGAACCTTATGAAAAGGGCTTCTCGCAACATTACGAAAAAAATATTAAACCACATATTGACTCTTTTGAAGCGCATCGCCTGAAATCTCTTGAAGAAGCCAGCGTGTGGATAAAAGTCTGCATTCCACTTGGCATTTTATTCTCAATTGCGGCGTTTTACATCTTAAAACTTTGCGAACATAATTCATTCTCATTTAAACTTACAATCGGAGTTTATTTACTTTCAATTTCCACCCTGTTTTTCTTAGTTTATAGCTCGATTCAAGAATATGGAGAAAAAATTAAGTCGGTTATATTTCCAAATATTATATCATTTTTGGGACAATATCAATATTTTCCAGAAAAGAAGGAGCGCATTGCCGCAATCATTGATTCTGGAATCGTTCCAAAACATGATCGCGAAATAAGCGAAGATGAAATTAGCGGATTTTATAAAGATGTAAAAATTGACTTCTTTGAAACAAATCTGAAAGTAAAGCACAAAAATAAAAATAACGTATCACATTATTCATCGATATTTAAAGGAGCGGTGATTAATCTTAGTATGAATAAAAATTTCAACTCAAAAACTATAGTTAGAAAAGATTTCGGCAAAATCGGTAATTTTTTAAGCTCGAAACCAAAACTGAAAAATTTTGAGAAAGTCTCTTTGGAAGATCCTAGATTCGAAAAAGAGTTCGAAGTATATTCACAAGACCAAATTGAAGCGCGCTATTTACTTACCACCTCTTTCATGGAAAGATTGCTAAATCTTGTCGAAGCCTTCGATGGAAAATCTATCGAGTGCAGCTTTTATGACAACAAACTAACAATCATGGTCGCAATAAAAAAGAATTTATTCGAACCTGGATCTATTTATGAATCGGAAGATTTCGCTGATGACTCTAAAACTTTACTAAAAGAACTAAATATGATTTTTTGCGTCATTGATATTTTAAAACTTGAGCGAAATATTGGTATGTAATTATTTTTCTACAAAAAGTTTTCTGGTGATTGTTGATTTAAAATTCTGTGATTAGAGGCTTTGTACGAAATTAGATTGTTGGAAAGTGATATAAAACATTATTAAATATATTAACGCACCCAAAATATGTAAGCCTTCTTCATCTAAAATAAAACTTACGCTACAAATTCCGCTTCTGTTTAATGATTTTTCAATAAATAGCTTGAGCCTTATAGTTATTTTTTATATTATGTGAATTTACTTAAAACGTTTTAATAATATAAATTTATGAAAAAAGCTTTTTCGTTAATTGAACTTTCAATTGTACTTTTAATCATCGGCATTATAGTCGCCGGTATGACTCAAGGCTCAAGATTAATTCAGCAATTTCGCCTCAACATCGCCCGTAACTTAACCGAAAACTCGCCAGTTGCTTCGATAAAAGGTTTGTCTTTGTGGTACGAAACTTCGCTGGAAAGCAGTTTTAATGAGGCTGAAACTGAAGATGCTTTACTTGTAAGCGAATGGCACGATATTAATCCTCAAGCGTCATCTAGAATAAATGCTACTGCAAGTGGCGGCCAAAGACCAGCATTTCACGAAAATGTATTTAATCATTTGCCTGGAATTAGATTTGATGGAAATGCTAAGTCGATGAACATTTCTCATGGCAACTTTATGGTCAATACTAATTATACAGTTTTCGTGGTTAGTCAAAGAAGAACTGCTCTCGCATCCTATGTTCTTGGTGGCAACACAAGTAACTTTTATTTAGGCTATAGCCATGCTAATGAAAGAATAATGGCTGCTAATTCTGGTGTTAGTGTGGTATATGCTCTGCCTACATATTCAGTGCCGGTGCCCACGATAATAACAGCTGCTCTAGACACTAGTGACAGTTTAAAATTGTGGATAAATGGTGTTTTAGATAATCTATATGGTGTATATCCAGATGCTACAGCAATCACCGCTTGGAGCTCTCCTTCTATAGGAGTGATGAATAGTTATTATTTTAATGGCGATGTAGCTGAAATAATTATTTTCTCTCGTTTTTTAAAAACCGAAGAAAGACAAGAGGTTGAAGAATATCTGAGTAAAAAATATAACATTACGGTTGGTTAGGTCAGAATTTCGCATGCTGCAAATTAAGATCTTGCGGCTCGGAAAGTAAATCTATAAATTTCTTTACCAAGATTGAAATTTAAGATGATAACAGAGCTCGGGCATAACAAAATGCTATCATGAAATAGAGAAAGAAAAATTGGCATATTATTCATAAGAACTTCTAAAGACCAAGGAAGCTTCGCTTCATATCAACTTGCGAGAGAATCAAGAATCTAATGACTTTTTAACAACATATGGCGGCCTTAGTTTAGAATATATCAATCAAGTCAGAAATGCGGCTTCTGCTTTGCTTTTTTTAAGATATGCCTATTCTGCAAGCGTGGCTTTTAAGAATGAGCAGTTAGTTTATAAAACATATAAACGACTAATTGATCAGATCGCAGAAGATAATGATCGCGACTTTCTTAGTGCATTAGACATAATTAACAGCAGAGAATCTGTCACAATTAGAGATAAGAAAGTCAAAGTATTTGGCCTTCAATACAATAATCACGATGCATTCATCATTGTTATTTCTGATTTAGACGACAAATTAGAAAGTTTTTATTATTGTGACAGTTATATTCCAACTAGAAATCTTGCGGGGTCTTATAATTATGGCGCAGTTGGTTTTGCTATCGATCAAAATAAGGTTGAAAATTTAGCGGATTTTCAAAGAAAAGTTTTATCCGCCTCAACTAACACCAAGGGTCTTGCGGATAGCGCAGACAATGTTCACGAGATATTGAGAAGAGTTGCGATCACGAGTGAAGACGGCAAGCTAGAACCTTCGGCTGTAGCGATTCCAACACAAAAACAAGAATCAAGCAGAGTAAACTGTTCTTTCAAGTCGACAAATATAGCGATGAGACTTTTGGTGCAAATGATGAATCCTGAACAGAAATATGAATTGTCGAGCGAAAATTTACCACAAGGTGAATTATACGATCGCTATAAAGCATTTCGCAGAAAAGCCACAGATACAGCAATAGACATTTTGGATAATTTTTTGAGCGAAAAAGAAAAGCTCAATCCCGAATTGCAAAGCCTCCATGAATTGGCTCGCGAAGATTGTTTTATCATGAAATATAGAGCTATGTCAAAAAAAGACGAGCCAAGAATCAAAAAGCTCTGCGATATTTTAACAAGATCTGAAAAACCGAAATCTTCTGTAGGAGAAGCCCAGCTGCCGTCACAGATTCTGGCGAAGTGCGCGATGGAAGCTCTCTCTGTTAGCTAAATTTTTTGATATAAACCCATCATACACGAAACAATATTTTAAGCGCCTTCAAAAAAATCAGGAATCAAGTTAAAAGAGGCCGGATTCAAAAAATAAGGAAATCTATTCTATAGCAAAACATAAATTTATACTCTCGTTTAGGCGAAATAATTTTGAGATTTTAGACCGAATTTATGAAGCGTAGATATGGAAATTATTAGTGATAAATGGGCGCTCAAAATAATGCATATTTAGACGCAAGTTAACGAACCGGAACATCTTCAACACTAACCGGCCCGTCTTTATCATCGCGCAAATTTAATTTTGTAACTCTTCTCTCTGTCGCAAGCTTTCCTGTCCAAGGCCCTTGAACTGGCTTGCTTGGATCGCCACCAACGTTTTCTGGCACTGGTGCTGAAGCATTTTCATTATTTCTATTTTCTTCTTCCGACATAATTTTTCTCAATTAAAATTGATATAAATTTTTAGGCATGCCCT
>CAMCFD010000102.1 GCA_945874115.1 Rickettsia typhi
GGGCGACATTTTTATTATCCGTTATGAAGGGCCAAAAGGCGGTCCGGGAATGCGCGAAATGCTTGCGACGACTGCGGCGATTTATGGGCAGGGTATGGGCAACGATGTGGCGCTTATCACTGACGGAAGATTTTCTGGCGGCACCAGAGGATTTTGTGTTGGTCATGTGAGCCCCGAAGCCGCAATTGGCGGGATGATTGCGCTGTTGAAAGATGGCGATAAAATTACGCTTGATGCGATTAATGGCACGATTGATGTTGATTTGAGTGAGGAGGAAATCGCGGCGCGTAAAGCGGCGTGGAAGCCAAGAGAGACGGATTATAGAAGTGGCGCGATTTGGAAATATGCGCAGACGGTTGGCTCGGCGAGGTTTGGGGCGGTGACGCAGCCAGGCGCGCGGGTGGAGAAGTATTCTTATGATAAGATTTAATTTGTAGGGGCGGACCTATGTGTCCGCCCGCTTTTCTTGCGGGATGGTGTTGAGTTTTTTTGTAAAATTATAAGTTTACATGAAAGTGAGGACTGGGTTGCAAACCCAGTCCTGCGTAGAGTTCAAAATTTGAACCCACGGTCGATAAAAATGGAAATGAACATTCCGGAAAGGGTTGCAAACCCATTCCGGCGAAGGTATTCTTATGATAAGATTTAATTTTGTAGGGGCGGACCTATGTGTCCGCCCGCTTTTTTGCTTTGCGGCATGAATTTTGATGTTGAAAGTTTACATGAAAGTTAGGACTGGGTTACAAACCCAGTCCTGCGTAGGGTTAAAAATTTTGAACCCACGGTCGATAAAAATGGAAATGAATGTTCCGGAAAGGGTTGTAAACCCAGTCCTGCGTAGGAAGTATTCGTATGATAAAATATAAACCGCGGATTTTGTAGGGGCGACCCTTGTGGTCGCCCGCTTTTCTGCTTTGCGGCTGAATTTTGATGTTGAAAGTTTACATGAAAGTTAGGACTGGGTTGCAAACCCAGTCCTGCGTGGGAAGTATTCTTATGATAAAATTTAGTTAATTCTTATTTAATCTACGTTAAAAATGTCGCAGAAAATAAAAAATAATGAGGGTTTTTCGCAAGAATTTTTATATCAAGTGAAAAATATTAGGATAGCGTTTAATTTATTTATTGTTTCTTTATGCATTTTAAAAGATAAGAATTTTATAAAAGGTTTTCCAGGAAAATACGCTGTTTTAGGGTATGATAAAGAAAATCAAAATACTATGCTGTTCCTTAATAGTTTTACTGATAATCCCCTAGGAAGACAATTACTCTACCCAAAAAGTTGTGTGTGGTACGAGCTAGATAATTTTCTGGAAGATTTTATAAATAGTTCTCAAAGTAATCTTTATTTAGATGGATATGTGAAACTGAATGCAAGTTCTTTCATAACATTAATGTATGAATCTTTTAAGAATGATAACAAGAGGTATGAAGAGGTGAAGAAAGAAGCGTGGTTTGTAATGTTGGCCAATTTAAGACATAATATTACTGCGCATGGAATTGACATGATGTGGGGTGAAATAAAAAATTATGAGATTGAAAAAATTTCTTATAAAAGAATGTTTGATGAGAAAGAAATAACTATAGATACATCATTAAATGGCAAAGGATTTGAGTTTGATCATATTGGAGGATTAATTACGTTGTTGGATATGGGGGAGTATATAGAGAATTTTGTATTATCAAAAATTAACGATTAGATTCATGCCAGAGTTACAAGAAGTTGAAAAAATCTTTAAGAAAATAGAAAATGATTATATAGAAGCATATAAATGCATAGAAGTTTGGAGTAAATTAAACGATAAATTATTTATTAAAAATATAAATCAAAATGCTTTTGGAAACATTTACGAAGTTATAAGAAATTCTGTGGCGGAAAGGGCCACGCAGGACTGGGTTTGCAACCCAGTCCTAACTTTCATGTCCATCGGGATTTCTAGATTTCGAAGGAAATGAATGTTCCGGAATGAGTTACAAACCCATTCCAGCGAAGGGCACTCTTGCGAGAAAGTTGGAGAAGAGGCGAGTTTCTTGATTATACAAATTAAATTAGAGAGAATGGGTTAATTGCAATGAGGCAATAAACTCTAAAACCGTGTCAATTTCATATTAAAATGACCATTCAAAAAATATCTAGATCACAAATTCTATCCTTCTCATTCCTAGCTTTGCCGCTAGCCTTTGTAGGAATCCCAATCTATCTCAACATCAGTGATTTTTATGCTAGAAAATTTGATATTGATCTTGCGACAATTGGATTTCTGTTAATTTTTATCCGCATTATTGATGCTGTGCAAGATCCGTTTATCGGTTATTTTTCTGACTCGCTTTCACAGAAAGGAACCAGTCATAAAAAAATTATTTATATCGCGTCATCTTTTCTTTGCCTAAGCTTTTATCTGGTTTTTAACCCGCCAGCCTTTCTTAATCAAGGCTTGTCAATTATTTGGTTTATAATATTTCTTACTACAACTTATAGCTGTTTTAATTTTGTTGTTATAAATTTTGAGTCTCTTGCTGCGATAATTGCCAAAAATGATCAAGAAAGAATCGCCATAAACTCTTCCAAAGAAATGCTCGGAGTAGTTGGTATGATTTTTGCCTTCTTATTGCCTACCTCGTTTATTTATTTTTTTCACCTCAATCCTAATTCATTATATTCGGTTTTAAGCCTTGTCTTCATAGGGCTAATGTTGGTTGCAACTTTTGGATTTTTTCGAAAAGTAAAAACAGAAAATATAATTTCGACCAAAACTTCAACATTCAAGTTAAAATTTCTCAAGATTTTGCAAGATAGAAAATTTTTGGTTTTTTTAGGAATATTCTTGTTAAACTCTGTGGCAGTAAGCTTGCCAGCGGCAAATCTAAATTTTTACATTAGAGATGTTTTGCAAAAAGAAGAAAGTTTGGGATTATTTTTGTCGCTCTATTTTATTTCGGCGTGCCTTTTTATTCCGCTGTGGAAATATCTTTCGAACAAATTTGGCATGGTTAAATCTTGGATTTTGTCAATTTCATTTTCAGTATTAACTTTCTTTTTTGCCTATTTTATAACCGCCCAAAATGCCAATTATTTTTATCTTGTTTGCTTTTTATCAGGAGCCTGCCTTGGCGCAGATTTAATCACTCCGCCGGCAATTTTAGCCAAGATTATCGCCAATAAAAAAGAAATGACCTCATCTTATTTTTCTTTGTGGAATTTGGCGACAAAACTTGGCTTAATGATTGCCGCTTCAAGCAGTTTAATTTTTCTTGGAATGTCGGGCTATCAACCCGGATTCAGCGCTGGCAACTCGATTAATCACATTTCATTCGTTTATGCGCTATTGCCTTGTATTTTAAAAATAGTTACGATCTTGAACCTTAATTATTTTGCGAGAAATTATGAAATTTAAAAAAACCCACGCAGGACTGGGTTTATAACTCAGTCCTAATTTTTATGTAAACTTTAAATCAATATCAGGCTGAGTTGCAAAATCCTTCTTGCACTAGAAGCGTTGAGAGTTGACATGTTTAACTTGAGGCGGCTTGGCCCCGATCTTTTGTCGTTTTTTTCAAGCCGTCCGCAGCCTTAATTTGAGCGGCTGATGCTGGGCTAGAAATTGCCTGATCATTCATCTCGTCCATAAAAGCCTTAAAAGAATCGTTCGAGAATCTTTTGGCGCGCATTTTCGCGTCGTGCATATTTTGTGATAATGTCATTATATTTTCCTTAAAGCCACTTTCAAATTTTGTTTTAAAATGTTTTTCGGATTGTTCAAGCAAAAATTCTGCTATGTCAACTCTGCCATTTGCGGTCACGGCACTAAGTAAAATGAGAATTTTTTCAGGAAAATATAGAGATTTATTTTCTATCATTTTTTCAAAGAGAAGCTTAAAAATATCAAAACTTGGCTGATTGTCTTCATAAAAAAGAGTTGAGGCAATATATTCAACTGGCAGCAAATGATTGCCTTCGCCCTTGTTGATTCCAACTTCAATGTCAGCGCCGCGATCAATTAAAAGTTGCATGACAGCTGGGTTTTTATTGTGACAAGCGCCAATTACGGCGGTGAGTTGCGCTTTTGGTTTTTGTGCGTCAAAACTTCTGAGAAGGGGGCGATTTGTCTCGGCTCCTTTTCTCAAAATGAAATCAACAAATTCAAAACTTCCCAGTTCACAGGCGCGATATAATATTGAAAACCCTTCAAGAGGCTCTAAAGAATCAATCGGGTTTTCAATTGCACCAGATTCCACCATTCTTCTTGCAATGTCTTCTCTTTTTAGCAATAAAAATGCGCTAAGAGACCTTCCTTGCAATTCAAAAATAGATGTTTCATAAGGCTTCAAAGGTCTTGCGACGTGATTTGCTTTATAAATATCGTTGCAAATCATATATTCAATCAATTCTGCGCAATTCGGATTGCAAATTGAGAAAAGTGAAATGTCGGGAATCATTGGCCACCAAGACGTCAGCATTCTTTCTTGAAATGTTAAATCTTGCGAT
>CAMCFD010000103.1 GCA_945874115.1 Rickettsia typhi
AAAACGCGAAAAAGAAGGCCTCGAAATTCAATTAAATTAAGAGGAGGCTGGTATTATATCTGTTTCATTTTATTTGTCAAGTCTGCAAAGTTGGCTCGTTGCTAACTGGAATCGTATAAAAATATCGTGGACTGGATTGCGGCTCAAGGCCGCAATGACGCTATATCTTTTAACAATCTCGCGGAAAAACCCCTAAACTCTTAACAAAAGGCTTAATTTTATGTTTTGTTAAACTCACAATTTCATCACTTTTTTCATCATAAAACCCTAGAGCCTCAACCAAATGAAACGAAATGTCGTTCACGGTTTTTAACTGTACAGTTTTGAGAATTTTTGCCTCAATTCCGCTTTCATTCAATGCCGCCAATAATTGCGATTTTGAAGCGCTTGACGAAATCTCGACGCAAAATAAACTATTGTCAGCGTTTGATTTTTCTGGTTCTTTGATCGCAAGCAATACTAAATTTATATTAGAATCGGTCGCTAAAAACGGAATTTTCGCGAAAACTTTGATGCCGTTTTTATTGTTCGCAAGGTTGATCCACCAGTTTTGGCAAGAGTTATCGTTGTCTGAATTTGGCAGCGAAAAGGCTGCGATTTGAGCGTTTTTTTTCTCGATGCTTAAAGTTGTGTCAGAAATGCTGTCGTGGCTAATTATGGGCACAAAATCTGCGTAATATTGGCAAAGTAAATAATTGTAATCGGCGATTTTTTTGGGATTATGAAGTGCGATTTTTAACGGCTGTTCCAAAACATTTGACGAGGTAATAATTTTGCGCCAAATGCTTACAATCATTGACTTAGGAAGGTTTTTATCCGCTTTCAAAACGAGGCTTTTTATCATGTCAGCTTCGCGCGCCGATTTTATAAAAAATTCTTCGCCATTGTTGCTTTTAATCTCGCGAACTTCGGCTACAATTTCCATTCTGTTTTTAAGTAAATCAAGAATTTTTGCGTCAATAACATCGATTTTCTTCCTACAATTTGTAAGCTCTTCACTATATTTTTTATTATGTTGATTTTCCATATTTTCTATTTTATAATTTCGAAATTATTGAGATAATCGGCGCTTTGCTTGGCAAATCAGATGAAAATCTCTTTATTATTTAAAGATGCATATCCCATAACAAAAAATATGGGAGTGTATTTAACTATTGTTCGACGCATAAGCGTCGCCCCACCTTGTGGGGATCCTCAGCGATTATCCATTAACTTGCCGTTAATAGATAATCGCTTATCAAAAAGATAAACAAAAATGAAAGTTAAGTCAAGCTTTGGAATAAATTTTAAAGAATATGAAATTGGCGATGTCGTAATTTTGGCTAAAGAAAAACCGATGAAATTGGCGAACGGCAAAGAAATAGACAATTTCGAGCTTGCTTATCAAACTTATGGAAAATTAAACGCCGATAAATCAAACGCAATCTTAATTTGCCACGCGTTGACGGGCGATCAATATGTCGCGTCAGAAAACCCAGTCACAGGCAAAAAAGGTTGGTGGGATTTTATGGTCGGATCAGGAAAGCCAATTGATACCGACAAATTTTTCGTTATTTGCTCAAATGTAATTGGCGGTTGTATGGGTTCGTTTGGTCCAAAAACTATCGATAAAGAGACGCAAAAGCCTTATGCGCTTGACTTTCCGATGATTACGGTTGGCGACATCGTTAATGCTCAAAATTTATTGATCGAACATTTTTCTATCGACAAACTTCATGCCGTAATCGGCGGTTCTGCTGGCGGAATGCAGGTTTTGGCTTGGTCGGTTTTATATCCACAAAAAGTCAAAAACGTGATTCCACTTTCAACTTCATATCGTCACAGCCCGCAAAACATAGCCTTTCACGAGGTTGGGCGCCAAGCAATTATGGCCGACAATGATTGGTGTGCAGGAAATTATTTGCTTGAAAAAAAACACCCACATAAAGGCCTCGCTGTCGCTAGAATGACGGCGCACATCACATATTTATCTGAGAAGGCATTGCAAAAAAAATTCGGCCGAAGTTTGCAAGACAAAGAAAATCTATCATTTCAGTTTGAAACCGATTTTCAAGTCGAAAGCTATCTTCATCACCAAGGTGTCACTTTCGTTGAGCGCTTTGATGCCAACTCATATTTATACATAACAAAAGCGGTCGATTATTTTGACCTTGAAAGCGATTTTAACGGCCATTTAGGCAATGCTTTTATTGAGGCCAAAAAACATAATCCGAAATTTTGCGTAATTTCATTTTCTGACGATTGGCTGTTTCCGCCATCTGAGAGCAAAAAATTAACTCAAGCATTGCTTTCTTGTGCTCTTAACGTAAGTTCGATTATCATCGACAGTAATGCTGGTCACGATTCGTTTTTAATTGAAAATGACTTGCTGAAAAATGCGATAAAAGGTGTTTTGGGCTAAGTTTCTAAGGCTAAATGAAAATATGAAAATATGAAAAAAGATATCGGGCAAACGATCGCCAAAAATCAAATTCGCTATGATTTAGAGTTGATCGCAAGCTTAGTTGCGCCAAATTCTAACGTGCTCGACATTGGTTGTGGCGATGGAGAGCTTCTTGAGTTTCTCGAAAAAAACAAAAAAGTCAAAGCGCGTGGAATCGAGCTTTCAGGGCTTCAGGTCAGCAAAGCATTGATGCGCGGTCTTTCGGTCATTCAAGGAAACGCCGAAGAAGATCTAAAATCATATCCTGACAAAAGTTTTGATTATGCAATTTTAAGCCATACAATTCAGGCTACGCAAAGGCCAGACATGATTATAAAAGAAATGTTGCGCATCGCAAACTACGCAATCGTGTCTTTGCCAAATTTCGCCAACATAAAAAACCGCCTACATCTTGGGCTTAAAGGCACAATGCCAATCAACAAAACCATTCCTTTTGAGTGGTATGAAACGCCAAATATTCACTTTTGTTCAATAAAAGACTTTCAAAATCTGTGTAAAAAGCAAAATTTTACTATAAAAAAAGAGATCTTTTTGACTAATAATAATGTCATAAAAAACAAATTTGTCGTCAACTTATTGGCCGAATACGCCATCTTTTTGTTAGTAAAAAACGAATTTTCGACTATAAAAGAGGTCGTTTTAGACAAAAAAACAGAATCATTTTTTGCTAATAAATCTGATTTTCAGCCAGTTTAGTGGTATTTTATAGCAATAAAAGGCTTAAACATGCCAAAATAGGCTTAAAAACTCATAAAAACACGGTTTAAATCGAAGTAAATTAGCTATATAACCATATATTTTTGAAAAAATGTCTTGTTATAAGCTGAAAAATATTTTATAATGTCTGGCTAAATTGGTTCTTGATGAAAAAGGCGCTTCAATTTTGCACCTAAAAATCAAGTTTAAATAAAATCCGATATATTTAAAAACCGATGATATCAACAACTTAATTTTAAATGAAAAAATTATTTTTGTTAACTTTGTCTTCAATTTTGATTTTATTTTCTTGTGCAGAAGATGAAAAAACATATAAACCATATAAAAAGTTCCACTCGAAAGCGCCAAGTTCTTATAGCGGCGGTGGGGCTGTTAACAATTTAAAATCTGAAAATCGCGCTAAAAATCGCGAGAAAGTTAAAAGTCCGGTTTCGTCAATTGGCGTTGGGACTCCTAAGATTAACGCGAAAAACAATAATTTGGGTTCGATAAAATCGAAAGACCATTCGAAAATTGTTGAAAATAGCGAGGCGCAAAATTTATACAGCGATTTATATGACGATTTCTCTGAAATTTATCGCAACGGACGCTATGTGGGGCAATATAAAATCGGTAACACATATGAAATTGAGGGCGTTCCATATTATCCTCAAGAATATGAAGATTATGAGGAAGTTGGCGTGGCGTCTTGGTATGGCGAAGATTTCCATGGCAAATTAACCGCAAATGGCGAGATTTATAATCTTGATTCAATGACTGCGGCTCACCAAACATTGCCTTTGCCATCAATTGTGAGAGTGACGAATTTAAAAAATGGCAAGTCGGTTTTGGTTAGAGTCAATGATCGCGGGCCTTTTGCGAAAAGCAGAATTATCGATTTATCGAAAAAAGCGGCGCAAATGCTTGATTATAGAGATAAAGGAACCGCGGTTGTAAAAGTTGAATATATGCCCAAAGAAACTGATAAATTGCTAAAAAGCTTGAAAATAAAGCGTTAGTCATCAAGACTTGGTCGTTTTTCGGCCAAGTTTTTTTAGTTTTAATCCAAACGAAATAATAAAATATGAATTATAAAAATAAAAAATTGCCAAAAACAGCGCGCCTTGAGACAAAATTAGTTCGCGGCGGCGTTTTGCGTTCGAATTTCGGAGAAACTTCGGAGGCAATTTATATGAATTCAGGATTTTGTTATAATGATGCAGAGACCGCCGAGAAGCGTTTTAACGGCGAAGAGCC
>CAMCFD010000104.1 GCA_945874115.1 Rickettsia typhi
GATCTCCACACTACTCTTTCATTGTAAACTTTTCATAATTTTTAATTTCCGCATTGATCACTGTAGTTAGGAGAGGAAATTCTTTTTAGAAGATCACAAACTTCTTTTGTTGACATAGGTTTTGGAATTTCTACCTCAATAACTTTTACTAAATTCCAATCAATATTAGGCTCGTCAAAAACTATATAAATTTTATTTTTACGAAATCCTTTAGAATTCCACCAATCGCCATACCAAAAATTAAAATCACCAAAACTATCAAGATAAATTGGTGATTCTTTTCCCTTATATTTTAATCTTATCTCTTTTAGTTCTTTAACATTAATAAGCTGTGATTCAAATGATCCATAATAAAAATAGCTCCAATCATTTTTTTTATTCGATCTTTTGATTTTTTTTACACTTTGTAGCTCAATTTTAGCTGACATAATCTTACTTGAATAATTAATATTTATGGGGTTATTTAATAATTTTCTACTCGTGCAATTAAAGCAGAAAAAGATCATAATTATAATTAAGATTTTATTGATCATAGCTTTGATTTGTTTTGTTATCTGGATAATAAGGTTTTAATTTATTATTAAAGTAACTCTTTGGGCCAGGGTAAAAATCGATAGGAAGTTTTACATTTCCGGCCGAAAAAATCTCTTGTACTGCATCTAAGCAATTTTTAGAACATAGACTGTAAGAATCGGGATGAAGATACCTTAGTGCTGCTGCATTAGCAATTTTTTTGTCTTGTTCAACCGTAGTTCTTATATAAACTACATTAGGGTCATTTATTAGTTGCTCTTTAAAGGCTTGTTGATCCCCCGGAACCTCATCCATTGTTATAATAGAACCAAAATTTCTATCAGTAATTCCAGCTATAAAAGTCATTTCACCTCGGTCTTCATTCGAAATAAATTTTTCAAAATTATGCCATTGAGGAGATCCATCTTGCAAATAACCAACGATATGCCCATATCCACCAGCTCCATTCGGTATGAGCTTAAAAGCCACATCCGAATAAACCCCACTACCACTCTCAAAACTTAGCGAACTAGCATAATTATTACTCAAAACATTAGCTTGCGGAAGGGTTAATTGGAATTTAGTATTTCCATCCTGATAATCCCCCCAATTACTCTTAGTGGCTTCTTCAACAAACTCTGCAACAAACTCACTTTCTCCACCAACCTTATGTCCAATAGCTTCATGAGCAATTTTTCCAGCAACTTCTTCTGTGCTCATGTTGTATGTATTACTTGTGTTAATTGCCACCGTGTTATTATTTTCATCATAAAATGCATTACGATCTCTTGCTGGTGAATCTGAGTCTAGATTTCTTCCATCATATGAAACAAGAGTTGTATCCCCAGCCAATTCCTGCGCCGTAATTTCTTGATTTAAAAACAATCTAGTATTCGCAACTGTGGCTCCAGCTGTTGCATTTAAAAAGTTTGCAAATTTATTTTCTTCATTGCTATTGTAAGAAGCATAAGCAGCAGAAAATGGAGTTGTTGCTAAATTCTTACTATAATTCAACTCTCTTCCAATCTGCTTCCTCCCACCCTCAGATAAAAGCCTAAAATCCACCGTCAAACCCCCTTCAAAATCACCACCAATCATAGTTTTCGTCCCCGAGGTGAGGGCCGAATCAAGCCCACCAATCGTGGCATAAACAGTTCTGTTCGATTCATTTTGTGCATAAGATCCAGAAATTGAAGTTGATCCACCCGGTGCTTGATTCGGTTTAGCGCCGGTACCAGGAATCGTTGGCTGATTGCCGCCAACTGAGACGCTAGTCGAAACACCAATCGACATACTTTCCGAATAATAAGAATCATGCAATTCTCTCTTGTTAATATTTCCACTTACTGCAAGCACTAAGTTATCTGAAAGAATCGCCGCACCCTTTAAATTCAGGTCTTGGCCAACATTCACACTCATCGAATCCGTTCCCTTAATTGTAGTAATATCATCAAGCCAAAGCCTATGCATATCAGCATTGCTCATGTTAAATCCAGCACTCACATTTCCGCCGCCGCCTGCTCCAACGCCAACTCCGAAGTTAAAACCAAACCCGCTGCTTGAAAAATCTTCCTCGGTTTGTTTGCTTTCTATATTTAAATTGTTCCCGACATTTAAATCAACATTTTTCGCTAAAAGATTCGCGCCAGAAATATTTGCGTCATTGCCGGTGGTTAAAGTTAAAGTTCCATTTTCTGCACTAACTTGAGAATTGGTGTAAAAAGTTTTGTCATATTCAGATTCACCTTGCGATAATCCGATGTTTAGTTGAACACCGTTATTGCCAACAGAGCCTCCGCCATAAATAGTTTCTTGTCGCGATTTCTGCGAAACGGTATTTGTTCCCGCTTCAATTTTAATGTTGTTAGCGGCGCCAAGCGCAACATCACCATTAACTGAAGCAAGCATACTTCCTAAAATATTTAAATCATTTCCTGAGGCAATATCAATGTCGCCATAACCAACAAAACTAGAGCCCCTAGAAAGCGAAGTTTCAGTTGTGTTTTTAATTCCCGACGAAGTTGTATTTAAATATCCCGCGCCATACATTCCCGTTCCCATAGAACTTGAAGCCGCAGACGCAGCCCCAGCGGTTGCCGCCGCCGCGGCAATGGTTGCGGTTAAAACTGCAACTTGCGCTAACGCAAGCTGAGCGATAGCCAAATCAACTGCTTTTTGACTGGCTTTTCCTTCATCTTTTAACTTCTCCATTTTTTTGAGCTTTTCCGCCGCTTTAATTACCTTCTTTTCTGCATCAAGAACAGCTTTCCAAGCATAAGCCGCGTCAACATAAGCATTGCCGACTTTGACCCCCATTTCAACGGTGAGAATACTTTCTTTTGAAGAGTAAGAAGAAGTATCTTGAGCGTCGGTTAGGTTAAAATCTCCGGCTGTTTTTATGATTGAATCGCCGCCAACTGTCAAATTTGAAGCTGCTAAAGTTAAATTGCCTGAATTTAGATCGTCATTATTATTGGTAACGTTGGCAAGAAACGATCCGCCAATATTAATGTTCGATGATTTTTGCGTTGAAGAAGTAAGCGAATCTTCAAATTTAGAACCCGTCCCCTCAACACCGACCGAACCAGAAGCGTGAGCCAAATCTTTGGTTATTTTTAAAGTGCCGATTTCAATTTCTTCGGTTTTGTTGCTTGAAGTGGCTTTCTCTGCCGCAGAAAGCACATTAACATTGCCATCAACATTCATTAAAGCATTTCCAGCAACATTAACATCGGAAGCCACAATATTAACATCACCGCTGCTATTAACCATCATATTACCGCCAACATTTAGTGTCGAAGAATGTTGAGTTATGGTGGCAGTGTTGCTTTCTGCGGAAGAATTTTCATATTTTGGTCCGTTGTTTATTTCTAAGGTATCTTTTTTAAAAACGGGAGTAATCATAAACTTAGCAACTTCTAACCCTTGCTTAACCGCATTATTTAGGTTGAATAAATCACCAAAGCTAAGTTCAGATTTTTGATGAACTTCGCGATGTTCACTTCTTAACTCAGCCGCTTTGATATTCACACCAGCAACAGATCCGCCATCAATAGTTTCAAAAGTTCCATCCGCATTCGTTTTATATGAGCCATCAAGGTTTTGTGCCACCGTGAAATTGCCGAAATTAAGATCTCCTTC
>CAMCFD010000105.1 GCA_945874115.1 Rickettsia typhi
AAAGATACAAAATCTGATATCGAAAATTTAATGTTGACGGGCGATGAAAATATCGTCGACATTGAGTTTCAAGTTCAGTGGCAAATTAGCAATGTTGAAGATTTTACGTTTAACATTTCAGAGCCAAGAATGGCGATAAAAAAGGCTGCGGAAAGCGCAATGCGTGAAGTTATCGCAAAAACACCGATTTATGAAGCCCTGTCTGACGGAAAAAGCAAAATTGAACAATCAACTAGAGAATTATTGCAGCAAACCCTTGATTCTTATGGCGCCGGCGTTCGCATAATTTTGGTTCAATTGCGTCGAGTTGATCCTCCTTCGCAAGTAATTGACGCTTTCCGCGACGTGCAAACGGCCAAAGCCGATAAAGAACGCGAAATTAACGAGGCTCAAGCTTACGCAAACGACATAATTCCACGCGCTCGAGGCAATGCAGCACAAATGGAAGAACAGGCCAATGCTTATCAAAAGCAAGTGACTGCTGATGCGGAAGGTGAAGCTAAAAGATTTTTGTCGGTTTATCATCAATATAAAAATGCCCGCGAAGTTACAAAAAAGCGCATGTATCTTGAAACGATGAGCAAAATTTATGGCGATATTGATAAAGTTATTATTGATAAAAATGTTGCTTCAGGCTCTGTCGTTCCTTATTTCCCGCTAAACGACTTAGGAAAAGCAAAAGAAAAAACACAATAAAATAATTTATAAATTATGAGCGAAGATTTATTCAAAAATAAAAAATTAGTAAAAATTGGCATAGCAACTGTTGCAACGGTGATTTTATTGTCGGCGACTATTTTTACGATTGATCAAAGACAACAAGCCGTGGTTTTGCAATTTGGCGAACCGGTGCGGGTTATTAAAACTCCTGGTTTGAAATTTAAAGTGCCTTTTTTTCAAAACGTAATCTTCTTTGACAAAAGAACTTTAGACCTTGAAGTTCAAGACCAAGAAGTTATCGCGTCTGACCAAAAAAGATTGATTATTAATGCTTTTGCGAAATATAAAATTAAAGATCCGCTAAAATTTTATACGAGCGTGAGAAATATTTATGGCATTCAAAGCAGACTTGGCGCGATTTTAGACTCAAGCTTGCGACAAATTATCGGTGAAGTTACGCTCAACGAACTTTTGACTGACGATCGCGTTAAAATTATGGCGCGAATTAAAGAAGTTGTGAGTCGCGAATCGGAAATTTTTGGCGTTGAAATAATCGATGTGAGAATTGTGCGCGGTGATTTGCCAAAAGAAAACAGTGAAGCAATTTTTGCCAGAATGCAAACTGAGCGCGAAAAAGAAGCACGCGAAATTAGAGCAAAAGGCGCGGAAGAAGCACAAAAAATCAAAGCCGAAGCCGATAAACAAAGAACAATAATTTTGGCCGAAGCCAGAAAAAAATCAAGCATAGCAAAAGGTTTGGGTGAAGCGCAAGCGACCAAAATATACGCAGATTCATTTGGAAAAGACGCCGAATTCGCTTATTTTTATCTTTCAATGAAGGCTTATCAAGACACTTTGAGGGGCGAAAATACTAAAATGGTGATTTCTCCAAATAATGAATTTTTCAAATATTTCGGACAAGGAAGATAGCGATTTAATAAATTTATTTAAGATATGAATAGCTTAAAATTCACTACATTTTTTGTTTCATTTACGCTTATTCTTTCTCCTGTTTACGCCGCAAAGAAAGCAAAAATTTCGAGAGAGCCGATTAGAATTGAAGAAGTTTCTCCAAAGCAAATTGCGGCAAGCGGTTTTGCTGACGTGGTTGAAAAGCTTATTCCCGCGGTCGTTAACATTTCATCGATTCAGGTTAATAAATCTAATAATGTCGATTTGTCTTTTTTAAACGACCTGCCCCAAGGCCACATGTTTGAAGATTTGCGCGATCGAATTCAAAAAAACCCCAATATTGTACAAAATCAGGCGCCACAAATTACTTCCGTTGGGTCGGGATTTTTAATTTCTAGCGACGGCTATATCGTCACGAATAACCACGTGATTGAAAGCGCGAAGGAGATTACGGTAAGCTTGAGTGATGGTAAAAAATATAAGGCGAAGGTTTTGGGATCTGACAAAAAAACCGATTTATCTTTACTTAAAATCGATGCTGAAAAAGCACTACCTTTCGTCGAGTTTGGCGATTCGACAAAAGCGCGAATTGGAGATTGGATTATAATCATCGGAAACCCATACAGCCTTGGGGGATCTGTTTCGGTGGGGATTGTTTCTGCAAATAACAGAAGTGTAAATCAAATCGACAATTTTATTCAAACTGACGCAGCAATAAACAAAGGAAATTCTGGTGGCCCAATGTTTAACATGCGCGGAGAAGTTATTGGAGTAAGCACCGCACTTTTCTCGCCATCGGGCGGAAGTGTTGGAATTGGCTTTGCGAACCCGTCATCGGTTGCGGCGCCAATAATCGCGCAACTTAAAGAAAGCGGTGAAGTTGTTCGCGGCTGGATTGGCGTTTCAGTACAAAATATTAGCGAAGAATTTGCGAAATCATTAGCGATTCAAAAAGCACGAGGCGCATTCGTAATTGAAGTTGTAAGCGGCTCTCCCGCCTATAAATCTGGCATTATTCAAGGAGATGTAATTTTGCAACTTGGCGACAAAGAAATTAACGACATGAAAGAATTGCCGCGAATTGTTGCAAAACATCCGGTCGGAAAAAAATTAACGGTTTTAATTTTGCGAAACGGCGAAACCAAGAGCCTAGAGGTTGAAATTGGTCAGATGCCGGAAGTAAATGTTAAAAAAACTGGCGATAATACTTAAGCGATGCAAAAAAAATCATACGCTAAAATAAATCTTTTTCTAAAAGTCTGTGGCAAAAAAAATCACTACCATCAACTTGACTCTGCGCTTGCCTTAATTGACTTAGCTGACAAAATAATTATTCGCGAAGCGCGCGAATTTTCTTGCAAAATCGACGGAGAATTTGGCAAAAATGTTGATGAAACAAATAATTTATTCACAAAAATTTTAGATTATTTTTGCAAGAATTTCAATATTTCGAAAAATTTAGAAATTATCGTGACAAAAAATATTCCCGTTGGCGCCGGACTTGGAGGCGGTTCGAGTAATGCTGCGGAATTTATAAAAGCTTTAAATGAAATTTTTACGCTGAATTTATCGAAAGAAAAAATGCAAGAAATTTCGTTTAATTTTGGCTCGGATATCGCATTTTTCTTAGAAGACAAAGCCTCGATTATCAAAGGTCGCGGCGAAATTGCGGCGAATCTTGCTAATTTTCAACCACTCGAAATTTTATTAATTAATCCAAGAATTCCACTTTCAACAAAAGAGGTTTTTGATTATTTTGGCGAAATTTCTAATGGCAAATTTTTTGATGAAATTTCTTTAGAAAAATTATTAGAGAAAAATATTTTCGAGTTAATAAAGTTAGATAATGATCTGACTGAGCCAGCGATATCAAAGCTTGGCGTGATTAAGACTATTTTGCAAGAACTTGAAAATCAAGGCGCAAAAATCGCCAAAATGT
>CAMCFD010000106.1 GCA_945874115.1 Rickettsia typhi
GATTTTAGTGCAGTTGAATTAACTTCGGCTTACATAAAAAATATCGAAGCGAATCGCAATTTAAACGCTTTTATCACTGAAACCCTAGATTTAGCGCTAGAGCAGGCCAAGCAATCTGATGAAAACATCGCGAAAGGCCAAATGCGCGACCTTGAGGGTATTCCTCTTGGTATTAAAGATTTATTTTGCACCAAAAATATTCGTACAACTTGCGCTTCGAAAATGTTGGCTGATTTTGTGCCGACTTATGAATCAAGCGTGACGAAAAAATTGTGGGATGCTGGCGCGGTTTGTCTTGGCAAGCTTAATATGGATGAGTTCGCGATGGGTTCTGCCAATATTACCAGCCATTTTGGGCCAGTTGTTAATCCGTATAAAAAGAAAGGAAGTGATGAAAATTTAACACCAGGAGGCTCTTCTGGGGGATCTTCTGCGGCGGTTGCGGCGAATTTGTGTGCTGGCGCGACTGCGTCTGACACGGGTGGATCAATAAGACAGCCGGCGTCTTTTACGAACACGGTTGGGGTTAAGCCAACTTATGGACGCTCGTCGCGCTATGGCATGATTGCGTTTGCAAGCTCTCTTGACCAAGCGGGCGTTATCACTAAAGATGTTGCCGATTCGGCCTTGATGCAAAAAATAATTTCGGGTTTTGATGAAAAAGACTCAACTTCGGTCGATATTGCGGTTCCGAATTTTGATGCGCTTTTAAATTCAGATGTGAGAGGGAAAAAAATCGGAATTCCAAAAGAATATAGAATGGACGGAATGCCGCCAGAAATCGAGAAATTATGGGCGAGGGGCGCAGAAATTCTTAAAAGCAAAGGCGCTGAAATTGTTGAAATTTCGCTTCCACACACAAAATATTCTGCGGCGGTTTATTATATTTTGGCGCCGGCCGAATGTTCGTCGAACCTTGCGCGCTTTGACGGAGTAAGATTTGGTTATAGAACTGATGCTAAAGATGTTTCGATTGACGAAATGTATGCAAAAACGCGCGCCGAGGGTTTTGGTGCCGAAGTTAAGCGTAGGATTTTTATCGGAACCTACGTTTTATCTGCCGGATATTATGAGGCATATTACAAAAAATCGCTAAAAGTTAGAAGTTTGATCACGCAAGATTTTAAAAATGCGTTTATGAAAGTTGATGCGATTTTGGCTCCGGCCGCGCCAAATGTGGCTTTTCCGATTGACGAGTCGAAAAATTTGACGAAATCTGATCCGATAAAAATGTATTTAAACGACGCATTTACGATTCCGGCTAATATGGCGGGTCTTCCTGCCATGACTGTTCCCGCTGGTTTTGACGGTGACGGATTACCTTTGGGTTTACAAGTCATTACTAATCATTTTGATGAACAAACAATGTTCGATATAGCGCTCGCTCTTGAGCAAAAATAGGACGAAATATAATGCTATTTCCAAAAATCATTAGCCTTTTTTAGACCGAAAAGATAAAGCATAAATGGTTAATTATTTGCGGAAATGGCATAAGATCGCAAGAAGCTAACCGTTTCTAATATTAGCGCTTTTAAATTTACAAAATGAATTTCTTTAATAAACTTTCAAATAACTCAAAAGGCATAGTTTATGCGATTTTGACGTGCTTTTTCGTGTCTATTATGATTGCGATTGCGCGTCACTTATCGTCAGACTTCCATGTTTTCTTCATCGTCATGATGCGTAATCTTTTCGCATTTTTGATGTTTGTTCCGCTGATGATAAAAACGCGCAACGCCTTATTCAAAACGGATAAATTTCATTTGCACTTTTGGCGCAGCGTCAACGGTTTGGCGGGAATGTTGCTGTGGTTTTATGTTATAACTCTTGCGCCCTTGCCAGAAGCGGTGTCGTTCACGTTTGTTGTTCCGATAATCACAACTTTGGCGGCGATGTTTTTCTTGAAGGAAAAAGTCAGTAAAAATATCTGGATCTCTCTTGCAATTGGCATGGTTGGGATTTTAATTATTATCAGACCGGGTTTTAAAGAATTTAACATTGCTTATGTTTTGGCTTTTATCACAACAATTTTATGGTCGATAACCAATATTTTAATTAAGGTTATGACCAAAACTGAAAAGCCGCAAACCATTGTCGCTTATATGTCTTTCATAATATTGATATTGTCGCTTCCGTTTGGCCTTATGCACATGGAAGCGCTAACTCTAAACGATGTTTTTTGGCTGGTTTTGCTTGGAATTTGCTCGAATTTATCACATATTTCGATGTCGAATTCTTATCTTCATGCAGATTTGTCGGTCGTTCAGCCATTTGACTTCGTGCGCCTGATTTTTATATCGATTATCGCTTATTTTGCGTTTGGCGAAGTTCTTGATGTCTATACGCTGATTGGCTCGATAATTATAATGACGGGCGTAATTTTTGTTGCGCCTAAAAGAAATAAGCCTTATACTGAGCTTATTGACATAAAAAACCAGATTTAATAAGTCTCGATGAATAATTATTCGCAATTTTTTACAAATTCTATAAATCAACTTAAAGCTGAAAATCGTTATCGTGAATTCGTAAATATTTCACGCATAAAAGGCGATTTTCCTTACGCGATCAACAATCAAAACGGACGTAAAATTATACTTTGGTGTTCTAACGATTATCTGTCAATGGGGCAAAATGATGCGGCGATTGACAAGGCAATTGAAGCTTTGAAGTCTTATGGACTGGGCAGTGGTGGCACAAGAAACATTTCTGGAACAAATGATTTAGTAATTGAATTAGAAAAAGAAATCGCCGATTTGTGTGATAAAGAAAGCGCGCTAACCTTTGTTTCGGGCTACGTTGCAAATGATGCGACGATTCAGGCTCTTGCCAAAATTATTCCAAATTTAGTTATATTTTCGGACGAAAAAAATCACGCTTCAATTATTTCGGGAATTAGAAACTCAAGGCTCGAAAAGAATATTTTTCGTCACAATGACGTTTTAGATTTAGAAAATTTGCTAAAAAAATATCCGATTGAGGCGCCAAAATTAATTTTATTTGAGTCGGTTTATTCAATGGATGGCGACTTTGGCGAAGTTGCAAAAATTGTTGAACTCGCCAAAAAATATAACGCGATGACTTATTGCGATGAGGTTCATGGCGTTGGTTTATATGGCAAAAAAGGTGCGGGATTATGCGAAGAACTCGGCTTGTCTGGCGAAGTTGATATAATTCAGGGAACGTTCGCCAAAGCTTATGGCTGTATAGGTGGATTTATTGCGGGAAGGGCTGCAATTATTGACGCGGTTCGCCTTAACTCTTCGGGATTTATTTTTAGCACATCGCTTCCGCCGATGATTTCTGCTGGTGTTAGAGAAAATATTCGCCATTTAAAAGCAAGCGATAAAGAAAGAACGGAACATCGCGCCAAAGTTTTATTATTGAAGAAAAAATTAAACGAGG
>CAMCFD010000107.1 GCA_945874115.1 Rickettsia typhi
GTAGTTTCATATTCAACGTGAGCAGTATTGATTGTAATACCACGCTCTTTTTCTTCTGGAGCAGCGTCAATTTGATCATATCCTCTTTTTTCTGCCATACCTGATTTTGACAAATAGGTTGTAATAGCAGCAGTTAGAGTTGTTTTACCGTGATCAACGTGGCCAATTGTGCCGATGTTGACGTGAGGTTTGGTGCGCTGGAAGGTTGCTTTGCTCATAAAATAATCCTATCAATTTATTAACGATTTTAAGATATCACTAAGATATCGCTTGCTAAAACAATGTTTTTCACATTAGTTTTTCGCAAAAATAATTTTCTTTTAACTGTATTCAATTCTGGGTTTGAGCTTGTGAAATCAAGGCCAAAACACGATTTTTGTCTACAAATTATTGCCTTAGGTAAAATTCTTGGTAAAATTTTTAAATACGTAAGGGCTAAGTATTATATAAATTATAAAAATAAAATGCAAGCACAAAAATGCATTTTATTTTTTATTTAGTATTTCGTGATTAATAAATATGGTTTGCGCTCTTTATTTTCTAGGATTTTAGTGATATAAATTATTATAAGATTTTTACTTGAAATTGCTAAAAACCTTGGTTAATATCGATGATGAATTATAAAATAAATTTTTTTAATATGAAAACATTAGTTGTAAAATATCTACCGAGCGGCGAGAAATCTAATACTAGCAAGCTTTTGGACTTGTTTATTGAAAAAATAAAAGGTAAAAATTGCGAGGTTGTTGACTTGATTGAAAACCCAGCAGAAACCTTTGATTTAGAGAGTATGGCGGCGTATTATAAGCGTAATTATGGCGGGCAAAAATTAAATGAAATTGAGGAAAAATCTATTGCAAAACAAGATAAACTCAAGAAACAACTGCTTGCGAGTGATGTTTTAGTGATGGCTTATCCGATGCATAATTTTGGAATGCCAGCGCGCGCAAAAGCTTATTTGGACGCGGTTATCATGAAAGGAGAGACTTTCGAGCCCAGCAAAAAATTAATGGCGGGCAAGAAAGCTTTGACGCTTTTTACGTCGGGGGGCGAGTATAATCATGATGCGGTTAACCTTGATTATCCTAATTGGGACACGATTTCGATGCTTGCAAAAATCAATTTTGGTTATATGGGATTTGATGAAGCTGAAGTTATTGGCACAAGCTTGCGCGATCAGTCAAAACAAGCCGAGAAACTTGCGCAAATTGATGAGCAAATTACGCAAATTGTTAAAAAATGGTATAAATAATTATGACAAGAGCGACAATTCAAGCTTTAAGACAAGCCATGCGCGGCGTTGATGCGAGACGAAAAATGTTACCGATTATTGAGCGCGCAATCACGGTTAATAACGACTTAAAATCGCGCGGCGATTCGCTTGCCAAGACATTTTTTAGGCACAGGAGAGATTTTGCCACTTTATCTTTGGATCACGAGCAAATCAGAGCGCAAGAAAAAAGCTTGGAGAAGGCCTTTAGAACAAAACTTAGCGACGAAGATAAGCGATGTAATTTTCTTATGAGCAAAGCTTCTTTTGAATGCGATTTTAAAAATAAAAAATTTATAATAGCAAACCGAGAAGAAACCAAAAAAGCATTTTGCAAGGAATTTCCGGTTGGAATGTTCAATGGCAAAGCCGAGTTTGATTTTTTACAATTTGAAATGGTCATTTTAGGCACGATGAATGGGCATTTCAAGGCTTATCCAAAATTATCTGATACGAAAGTTAGCTTCGCAAGCCCAGAAACGGCTTCACCTAAAGAGTCTAAGAAGAAAATCTTTAGTTATAGTGAACATAGACTTATGGGACTTATTTCGCAAGTCAAGCGATCACAAGGAACGCCAGAATATTTCGCCTCTTATGTTTTTGAATTTTGTCGAGATTTAATAAAGCAAACTACTATTGAGAGCGCGATAGAAAAACTCAGCTTCAAGAAAGAAATTTATGGCAGATTCAGCCCTGATTTTACGTCTACGACAGATTGGTCATGTTTTTCTCGCGATGACAATGTTATAATCGGCAATCAAATATTTCACACCGATCAAAAGCTTGTAGATGAGCGCCTTGGGCTTCATCATTCTATATTCATTCCCCCAAATTCTTTCCTTGGATTAGCACAAAAAGCACAAAATATTGGCCTAGCTGATGCTTTGAAATCTGGTCTTAAAGTCGATAATTCTATGCCTTTTTTTGTCAAAGGTGGCAATGTGGCTTTTGACAGCAAAAAAAATAAAGTTTTTCTTTGTGTAAGCGAGGATTATTATGACGAGTCAAGCAAAGGCTTGTCAAAAATCGAATTTTATAAAGCGATGATAGTCAATGAAAATGGCGATCTCGAAGAAATTTCTGACTATAAAAAATATTGTGATTTTGTTAAAAATTGGGGTGAAGAAAATGGCTTTGAAGTTGAAATCATTGATCGAAATACAGACAAATATTCGCTTAACAAAATTTATCATCTTGACGTTTTTATGAATGTTGTTGGCGATTATTTGATGATTTATAAAGATGCCGTAACACCAGAAACTTTCAGCAATCTTCAAGATATTTATGGCGATAAAATAATAGAAATAAGTCAGCGCGACTGGGTTAATTTGGCTACCAATTTTATTTCACTTGATGATAAAAACATAATTTTTACGTCAAATGAAGTTTCTGACGAGTTAGTAAAAAAACTCAATGAAAGAGGGATAAATTGCGCCTTGCCGTCTATTTTTCTCGGACTTCACGAAGGAGAAGACGGGTTAAGATGTAAAACGAGTGAGCTTGACACTTCTAGAACCCCTAAGATTCGCGGCAGCAAAAAACTTCAGGAAGAATCGCAAGAAATTATTTATTTATAGAAATCTAAACTTATAAAAACATGGAGAACTTTGATTTTACAACACTAATTTCGTCATCAGAACCTTGGATTTTAAAAATATCCTCAATTTTTATCGTCGCTTTATTGATAACAATCGCGGTTTCGTTGTTTTTAAAATATGCCTCGAAGGCCAGCGCCTTCACCACAAATGTTTGGGACGATGCGTTGATAAAAGCCATCGAAGCGCCTCTTGTGGCAATGGTTTGGATTATTGGCGTAAAATTATCTTATGACATAATAATTTCGGAATTTTATGAAAAATCTTTAATCGACGGCGCTTTGGCGTTAAAAATTGCGATAATTTTTTGCATGACTTGGTTTCTTTTAAGATTCACCAACAGCGTTTCGCGCAGCGTTATTGAAGTAGGAATTTTTTATAAGAAAGAAGTTGACTACACCACGATTGACGCCATTTCTAAACTGGTGCGACTTTGCATTATAATTCTGGCGATTTTGGTAATTATGCAAAATCTCGGATTCAGCATTTCAGGAATCCTCGCAGCAGGCGGAATTGGCGGCTTGGTCGTTGGT
>CAMCFD010000108.1 GCA_945874115.1 Rickettsia typhi
CACTTAAAATAATAAAATAAATTTATGTTAATAATAATTTTAATTATCTCGATATTAAGTTTGGCCTTGTCTTTATTGGCTTTTTTAAAAATTTCACGCAATGATTCTTCTGAGAAACTTAAAGAAAATAACGCAGAAATTATTGATTCAATAAAAAAAGAAATCGAGAAAAGTGAAGAAAATATCGATAAAAATTTTACCAGAAATCGCGAAGAAAACCTTTCAATTGCCCGAAACAACCGTGAAGAAATAAATAATTCTTTCAAGAATTTTAATGAATCAATTTTGCAAAATTTCTCGAATTTGGCGAAAATTCAAACTGCAAAATTAGAAGAATTCGCGAGGCAATTGCTTAGCTTCGAAGATAAATTTGTGAAAAATGCCAATGAAAATCGCATCGAGCTAACCCGCAATTTACAAGAGTTTGAGCAAAATCAGAAGAAAAAATTTGATGAATTTTTCGACAAAAATAATCAAATGCGTCTTGAAATTGAACAAAAACTTGAACAAATTCGTCAAGTTGTCGAAAATAAATTACAATTTTTGCAAGAAGATAATAGCACAAAGCTTGAAAAAATGCGCCTCACGGTCGAAGAAAAGCTTCAAGAAACTGTTGAAAAGCGCTTCGATCAATCATTTAAAATTATCGGAGATCGTCTTGATCAAGTGCACAAAGGACTTGGCGAGATGCAAACTTTGGCAAACGGCGTTGGTGATTTGAAAAAAGTTTTGTCAAACGTGAAAATTCGCGGCAATATCGGCGAAATTCAACTTGGTGCGATTTTGGAACAATTTTTTTCGTCCGCGCAATATGAAAAAAATGCGGTGATAAAGCCACAAAGCACTCAGCGCGTTGAGTTCGCGATTAAAATTCCGAGCAAAGATTCTGACGAGAAATTTTTGCTTTTGCCAATTGACTCAAAATTCCCGATCGAAGATTATCAACGCTTAACCGAAATTTATGAAAGCTTTGATGCGTCAAATCAACAGCTGACAAAAGCTGCGGTTGACCAAGCGCGCCGCCAGTTTGAAAGCGCCGTGAAAAAAGCCGCGAAAGATATTTGCGATAAATATTTAAACCCGCCGCTGACTACAGATTTCGGAATTATGTTCGTGCCTACAGAGGGGCTTTATGCCGAGATTTTGCGCAACAACAGTTTGTTTGAAGAAATTCAAAAAACTTATCGCGTTGTAATTCTTGGACCAACGACGATTGTGGCCTTTCTAAGCGCGCTGCAAATGGGTTTTCGAACTTTAGAGGTTGAAAAAAGATCGAGCGAAGTTTGGCGAATTTTAGGTAAAGTTAAGAATGAATTTTCGAAATTTGGCGATGTTCTTGAGGGTGTAAAAAAGAAAATGGAAGGCACCATGAAAAGCATTGACGAGGCTGCTGTAAGAAGTCGCGCCATTGAAAAAAATCTTAAAGATGTAGAAATTTCGCCAAGCGATAACCAAAAACCACAAGATTTGCTAGAAAGCCTTTTGGATATTGACGATGAGACTTAAGATTTATAAAGATTCGTGATATTTCTAATTCGCTATTGAAATTATGCATAATCGTGATTATATATAAAAATAACTAGGATTAACGGCTTTTGTGCGCCAAAATAAAAATTAATATGACAAAAAGAAAAACGGGCAATGCAAACCAAAGTAAAAACAGCACTTCGTCTGAAAATCAGCGAATAATTTACGCTTTACCTCTTCGTGACGTGGTTTTGTTTCCTCACATGACGACGACAATTTTGATCGGAAGAGAAAAATCGGTGTTTGGTGTGGAAGAATCGAAGCGACTAGAATTGCCGATTTTTGCAGTCGCACAAACCAATCCTGATTATGACGGATTTGATGAAAAAAATATTTATCCAATCGGCGTTTTGTGTAACATCGTCGAATCAAGCAAAATGTCGGACGGAACACTGAAAATTATAATTCAAGGTTTTGCGCGCGCCAAAGTTATAAAAATTGTTGAGAACCAAAAAGCCTTCTCGTGTTTGGTTGAAAACATGAAAGATGATAATTTTTCGCAAGTTGGCGACAAAGAGCTTCTTGGCTTAATAAAAAGTTGCGTCGAGAATTTCGCAAAATTATCCGAGTTCAACAAAAAAATCACGCCCGATGTTTTGTCGGCGCTTATAAAAGTGCGATCACCCTATGATATCAGCAATCTCATCACTACTTTTTTGGTGAGCGACGTTGAAAGCAAACAAGATGTTTTGCAAGAAAACGACGTTATAAAAAGACTTTATAAAACGCTGAAATTGATAAAAACCGAGCTTGAAATCGCGCAAACCGAAGTTAAAATTAACAAAACAATTCAAGAAAAATTTACGAAATCGCAAAAGAATTTTTATTTGCTTGAACAAATGCGTCAAATCAAGAAAGAACTTGGCCAAGACGATGAAGAAGAAAACGAAGCCGAAGTTTTGCGCAAGAAAATCCTTAAGTTAAAATTGCCAAAAGATGTGCAGGAAAAATGCGAAATCGAGCTTAAAAAACTTGAGAAAATGAATCCATACGCTTCTGAATCGAGCGTGATTCGCAATTATCTTGACTGGATAATTCAACTTCCTTGGCACAGACAAACCAAGGCTAATGACGACTTTAAAAAGGCGCACGACATTCTCGACAAAAATCATTATGGTCTTGAAAAAGTTAAAGATCGAATTTTAGAATTTATCGCTGTGCAAATGAAATCGAAAAATTTGCGTGGGCCAATTTTGTGCCTTGTTGGTGCACCAGGTGTCGGAAAAACTTCTCTTGCCAAGTCAATCGCTGACGCTTTAGGGCGGCAATATGTTAAGGTTTCGCTTGGAGGAGTTCGCGACGAATCAGAAATTCGCGGACATCGCCGAACATACATCGGTTCAATGCCGGGGCGCATGATTCAATCAATGCGCAAAGTTAAAGTGACGAATCCGTTGATGCTTCTTGACGAAATCGACAAAATGTCATATGACTTGCGCGGAGACCCGTCTTCAGCGCTTCTCGAGGTTCTTGATCCTGAACAAAATTCGAGTTTTTCTGATCACTATCTCGAAATCGAATATGATTTATCTAAAGTTATGTTTGTTGCGACCGCGAATAATATTTCGGGAATTCCCGTTCCGCTTCGTGATCGCATGGAAATAATCAGACTTTCAGGTTACACCGAAAACGAGAAATTGCGAATCGCTAAAGAACATCTTTTGTCGAAGCAAATGACCGATAACGGCTTGAAAAAAGATGAACTAAAAGTTGACGACGAGGCAATTTTGCACATCATCAGATGCTACACTTTTGAAGCCGGAGTGCGTAATTTAAACCGCGAAATCGATAAATTGGCGCGAAAAATTACCAAAGAAATTATGACCACGAAAGTCAAAAAAGTTCATGTCACCAA
>CAMCFD010000109.1 GCA_945874115.1 Rickettsia typhi
GTCTTCTGGAGCAATTTGGAGGTAAAATTTTTTATATGATGACTATTGACGCACAAAAAGGCAAAATTAATTTATATGACGAGCGTCAGGTTTATGAATATGATCTTGATGTTGATAAAACTTTACCCACTAAAAGCGTTGCTCCTAAAGATGCGATTAGTGTTGATAATCAAAATCAACAAAGAACTAATTAATCAAGTTGTATTTAGTTCGGTTTGCATCAAAAATATTAAAAGTTGACATGAAACTAAAGACGAGATGAAAAATCCCTTCTTGAATTTGGTCTTCAACACTGAGTTCAGTAAAAGATCCGCTTTCGAAAAAAACTTAGATCAAGTGTTTTTTGTGAATAATATTAATAATATTTAATATCTTTATGTCGCCAACAGAATTTCAGAGACTATTAGCCAATATTCGCAATAATGATCCGGCGTTGACAAATCTAAGTCTCTATCAATCTACAATCACCGATCAAAACGCCATAGACTTAGCAGAAGCTCTAAAAGTTAACAGAACAATAACATCTGTATGTCTTAGCAAAAATGCGCTTGGCACTGAAGCCGCTCAAGCTTTAGCGGAAGCCTTAAAAACGAATGAGACGATAACCGATTTTGACATTTCTCAAAATGAAATAGGCGATGAAGGCGCGAAGGCTTTAGCGGAAGTTTTAATGAGAAATAAAACAATAACTAATTTCAATATTTCTAAAAATAAAATTGGAAATGAGGGAATTAAGGCTTTAGCAGAAGTTATAGCCATAAATAATACGATAACATCTCTAAATCTTTCTAAAAATATAATCAGAACCGAAGGCGCACAGGCTTTAGCAAAAGCTCTAGCCAGAAATCAAGCAATAACTATTTTAGATATTTCTGAAAATGAAATTGAAAATGAGAGTGCGAAAATTTTAGCGACAGCTTTAGTTGGGAATAAAACAATAACCGATTTAAATATTTCTAAAAATAGAATTGGAAATGATGGGGCCTCAGCTTTAGCAACAGTTATGGCAGAGAATAATGCGATAACATCTCTAAATCTATCCACAAATATAATCGAAGCTGAAGGTGCACAGGCTTTAGCAAAAGCTCTCAAAACTAACGAATCAATAACGACTTTTAGTCTTGCTAAAAATAAAATTAGAGACCGCGGCGCTGAATCTTTCATAGAAGTTCTCAGAACAAATCAAGTCATAACCAGTCTAGACTTATTAGAAAATGAAACCACAGATGATATTGAAGAAGGTTTTATGGAAGCTTTGAAATCAAACAGGTCAGTAACAAGACTAGCCCTTTCTTGTTCGGGCAATGCGTCACGAACATCTTTATTAGAGAGAAATAAAAGAGTTGAGGATGCGCTGTTAGACTATGCTAAAACCATATTATCAGCAATATTGTTCAGGTCAACTGGCGTTGATCCAGAAACTGAATTAGCGAGCTTTGATGACGCGATCCTAAATCAAAAACTTCTGGCGATAACAAGAAAAATTCTCTTTTCTGGCATTACGAATGAACAAATTGATGAATTCAGTGAAAATTGGCATATAGCGCCTTGCCAGACAGCTTCTCAAAAATCAAAAGATTATGGTGGAATTTCATGGAGCTCTTTATTTGGCAAAACCAGCGATGGCACAGAAATTAAAGAAATAAAAATTCCAGCTGAAGCGCTGACAGAGCAAGATAACCTCGCTGCAATGACCAGTTTATTTCCTAAAAAACCTAAAAAAAGGTCCCTCTGGGCCCGTTTGTTTGGCAGAAAAGATTTGAAAGTCACCGCATCAGAAACTCTGCCCAAAGAAGTTGGCGAAGACGGTTGGAAGATTGTGGCGCGTACAAATCCCAGTGAATTAAAAACTGAAGGCAGGCTTCTCGGTCATTGTGTTGGTGGATATTCCGGAAAGTGCATAAATGATAATTCTCACATAATTTCAATAGTTAATCCAGCCGACGAACCAGTATCAACTATTGAAATTACTTGCGATTATTTTGACAACACATTCAGAGTCATACAACATCACGGCAAAAGCAACAGTATACCAACTCTCGAAGCCAGAAAAATAGAAGCTTGGTTTCTGCAAGAAATTAGCAGAAGAAAAATTGTTATAGATTATAAATCTTTAGAGCGAGATAAGAGTGCAAGAATAAGTCAAAATAAAACTTTAAAGGCCCGAGCTACTATGCATATCGGCTTCGATCCTTTTGATAACGATAAATTTAAAGAAGCCTCAGAGTCATTTAAATATATAGCTACAAAATTTCTAAAGATAAACTTCGCAAAACTTTTAGACATCGAACAAATAGATTTAGGTGCCATAAAAATTGGCGGGAAATCTATATTTAACATTCCTAAAAAGAAGGGATCGCCACCGCTTGCGGCAGTAATGGAGGGTGGCAATCAACCTCAAGAATCTCGTCCAAAACGAAGAAATTCGTTGAACGAAATTCAAGAAAGTTTTGATATAATATTGGGGGAAGGGCGCGTAGAAATTTCCATCGTTTTCGATGGTAAAGCACAATATGGCGAAGTTTTTATTGCACCTCTCGAAGAGCGAGACGCGCAATCCATCCGATTTGAACTTAAGATTCCTCTTGATGGCGCAGAAATAACTGACTTAGAAGACTTAGAGGCGTATTCAAAAATAAAAAAGGGGAATAAAAGAGGCTTGATTATCAAAAAAATCGAACCATTAAAAGTAAAAGAAATTTTATCGAAGTTTATTGAGGCAAGACAGCTAAAACGACCATCAAGAAATCCTCACCCAACGTTTGTAGGACATGATATAAAAAAGCATGATATAAAAGAAACAATAATATAATACCTAACCGCAGGGTGGGTTTTCTAACTCTAACGCAGAGCGGAGTTTGTAACTCCGCCACAACTTTCATGTCAACTCTAAGTCGCCAAAAAACATAAAGACAGGATTACAAATCCCATCTTGCGATGGCGCAAGATTAAATTCGAGTCAATTTTCAAACCAACCGCAGCATTTTATTCTAAATTATTTGACATATAAGTTCTGCTTCTTAGCCTAATAATACCATTTTTAGGAAAAATAATTTTGAGAATAAAATTTAAAATAAAATCCGCCCCTTATCAAGATGTATAAAAGGTTTTTCTTTAATATTTTAGACCCAAAAGTTGAAGCATAAAACACTGATTTTGAAGTTAAAATGGCGTAATATTATCAACAAAAAAACTTATCATCTCAAATGAAAAAATTATTCGCGATCTCGCTTGCTATATTTTTTCTTGCAATTTCCAATCTTGCGCTTGCACAATCAAATTTTGACGGAATATATTCTGGTCTTGCAGCAGGCTATGCGCGCGGAAAAGACAAGGGGCTTGAATATAAAAATAATGGCTCTCTTTCTGA
>CAMCFD010000110.1 GCA_945874115.1 Rickettsia typhi
TTCTTCATCGCGACTCTTCATTTTTTTGGATGAGTGCAATTTATGGGCTTGCGATCAGCTTTCTTTCGCTTGCTGTTCCGCTTTCGGTGCAGTTTTTAATCAATTCCGTCTCATTTACGGCATTGATGCGCCCCACTTTTGTTTTAGGATTTGTTCTATTGATTTTACTGATCTTTTGGGCCGCTTTAAACGCTCTGCAATTTTTTGTTACCGAAATTTTTCAGTCGAGATTTTTTGCGAGAATCACTTCTGAAGTAACAATTTTGCTTCTGAAATCGAAACAACAAAATCCAGAAAAAAGAGAAATTGTGAATCGTTTTTTTGAAACAATTACAATCCAAAAAACCATTCCAAAATTTTTAACAAAAACCTTCGCAACAATTTTACAAGGCGCAGTTGGTTTGATTGTGGTTAGTTTTTATCATCCAGTATTTTTTCTTTTCAGCTTAGCGATTGTATTTTCTTTGTGGTTAATTTGGTCACGCTTTTACAAACAAGCCGTTACTGGTTCTCTTGCCAAGAGCCAAGCCAAATATGATATTGTTAAATGCTTTGAAGAGATTGCCCACAGCCCAACTTCTGAAAATTTCAATGTTGAGCAAAAAATTAATTCTCTTACCGGAGATTATTTAAAAGACCGCAAATCGCGCTTCAAAAGCTTATTTTCTCAGGTGATTTTGTTGCTCGCTCTTTATGCGGTCGCAAGTGTTTCGCTTCTTGTAATTGGCGGTTGGCTGGTTTTAAAAGGTCAATTAACTATCGGTCAATTGGTTGCGGCAGAATTAATTTTATCAGCTTTACTTTATAATTTTTCACAACTTGGTCGTGATTTAGAAAATTTTTATGACCTTGTTGCTTCCTGTCAAAAATTATCAAAATTCTATAATTTTTCTATCGAGAAAAAAGATTTTGAGCCATTCACAAACTTCAAGAATATCAAAACTCCAAAACCTTTGAAAGTTTTACCGAAAATAATTTTAGGGTTTTTAATTTTGGCAATTTTAATTTTATGCCTAACGCCGTGGCAACAAACCTCTAAAGGCTTTGGGCATATTATCGCAAGCGATCCAAACCATCGCGCTCAAAATATTAGTGCGCCAATTAATGGCCGAATCAAAAAGTGGTATGTGAAAGATGGATCAGTCGTTAAAAAAGACGATATGTTGGTTGAAATTGTCGATAATGATCCGCTGATTTTAGAAAGAATAAAATCGGAACGCGATGCTAAGAAACGCAAATTTCAGGTGACTCAAATTGCCTCTCAAACCTCTCAATTAAACTATCAACGACAAGAAGAGCTTTTTAATAAAGGTTTAAGTTCGCGTCGCGATTTTGAAGAAGCTAAAATTGAATATAAAAAACTTTTAGCCGCAGAAGAATCTTCTGCTTCAGAATTGGCAGAATCTGAAACCAAACTTTCGCGCCAAGAAAATCAAATAATTTATGCCCCTAAAGATGGCGTGATTTTAAAAGTTTTGGCGGGTGATTCTGCAACAGTTGTGCATTTGGGCGACAAACTTGCAACATTTGCGCCAAATTTAAGCGATCCGGCGGTTGAAATTTATGTCAGTGGCAATGATATTCCTTTGGTGGTCGAAGGAAGAAAAGTGCGTCTGCAATTTGAAGGTTGGCCAATTATTCAATTTAGCGGCTGGCCGTCAATTGCAGTTGGAACCTTTGGCGGCGTGATTTCTTCGGTTGATTCATCAATTTCTGAAAACGGCAAATTTCGCGTAATCGTAAAAAAAGACAAAAATGAAAAATGGCCCGATGAGAGATTTTTAAGGCATGGCGCAAAATCGCAAGCTTGGATTCTACTAAATAAAGTAAGCTTGGGTTATGAGTTTTGGCGTCAACTAAACAGCTTTCCGCCAAGTTTTGATAGCGAGTTAAAGGCCTCGCAAGCAAAAGATGAATCAAATAAAAGTCATTGAATGAAAAATCGAATTGGATCAATTTTTACAATATTATTTCTAAATCTTGGCGGCGTTAATTCTGTTGAAGCTTCGACCGAAAAAAAGCTGTCGCATCATGAAGTTGCATCTTCGGCAAATAAAAACTATCCACAGATTTTGTCTTATTATGAAAAAGTAACCGCCGCAGAAGGAACAGCATTAGGTTCTCTTGGCTTTTTCGACATCAAGTTAAAACAAAACTACACCGATAAAAGTCGCGGCTTTTATGATGGAAAAACCACCGACACTCTGCTTGAAAAAGAGCTTGGATTTATGGGCGCCAAAGTTTATGGCGGCTATCGTAAATCTTTCGGCAGCTTTGCTGATTATGAAGGGGGCTCGCTCACCAACGATGGCGGCGAATATCGCGCAGGCGCAAGATTTTCTTTGCTTAAAGATAGCTCAATTGATCAAAACCGACTTGGTGTGATTTTGGCAAATCTTGGGGTTAAAGAAAGTCAAATTCAGCTTGAAACAATTAAAAGAGAAATTGAGCGCGACGCCACAAAAGCTTATTGGAAATGGATTGCATCAGCAAAAGTTTTTCACATTTATGAAGATCTTTATCAGCTTTCACTAAAGCGCCAGACGCAACTTGAAGAAAAATTAAAGAAAGGTGATGTGGCTGAAATTATTGTTGCAGAAAATAAGAAAAATATTTTACGGCGCAAAAGCGCTTTGGCAAAGGCGCGGCAAGATTTTGAAAATTCAGCAATTTATCTTTCACTTTTTTGGCGCGGCGACAATGGAGCTCCAATTGTTGCAAAAAAGAATCAGGTTCCAGAAATTCATTTTTCACTTAATGAAATTGCAAATTCTCAAACTGTTCACGATTTAGAAACGGCGCTTTCAAATCGACCAGAATTAAGAATTTTAAAAATTCAAAAAGAACAAAATTCAAGTCAGTTAAAATATGCACAGAATCTTTTTAAACCTCAACTAGATGTTGATTTGGGCGCCTCAAAAGATTTAGGAGATGGCGAAACATCAAGGTCTCAGGCTAATAATTATGTTGGTTTAGATTTTTCGATTCCACTTCAACAGCGTGAAGCTCGTTGAAAAACTGCCCAATATGAATCGAAGTTAAAATCTCTAAAATATGAGCAGCAGCTTTTGGAAGAAAAAATTAATGCCGAACTTGAGCAAATTAAAATTCAAATCAGCAGCATTGTTGAAATGCATCACAATCTTTCAGAAGAAGCTAAGTTGGCTGATTTGCTCGAAAATTCTGAACGAGAAAAATTCAAACACGGCGCCAGCAATTTCTTTTTAGTAAATTTGCGTGAACAAGACACTGCTGCTTCAAAAGCTGCTGTAATGGAGATGTACGAAAAATATCAAAGCGCATTAGCTGATTATAAAATGGCGATTTTTTCTAACTAGAACTTCATTCTTTAAAACTGATTATGA
>CAMCFD010000111.1 GCA_945874115.1 Rickettsia typhi
TTTTTTTTTTTTTGCTTTGCATAATTTTCGGCCAAAAAGGATTGATAAAATATTTTTCGCTGCAGCAAAAGATTTTCGATCAAAGCTTGACGAAGCAAGAATTGATCAACGAAATTAATCTAAAAAAAACCAAAGTTGAAGGAATGAATTCAGAGTCGCTAGACCTTGATTTGCTTGATGAAGAGGCGCGAAAAAATCTCGGATATTCCTCAAAAAACGAAATTATAATTTACCAAGAAAACAAACAACACAAAAAAACAAATGATCCAAAATAACCAAGAATTTTCGCTGCCACGAGAGTTGGCGCGCAAGACATTTCACATTTTTTTACTAACCCTTCCGCTTGGATATTATTTTCTTGGAAGATGGAATACTTTAAAAATTATCGCGCCAATTACTGCGATAATTTTTTTGTTCGATTATTATCGCGGCAAAAATAAAACTATCGAAGCGATTTTCAACAAAATTTTCGGAATTGTTCTGCGTCAAAAAGAGCAAAAAGACCAGCTTCTTGGCATCACTTGGACATTTTTATCGGCCTGCGCCATATTTTTATTATGTAAAAAAGAAATCGCCATAATCTCATTTTTAATCCTCGCAATTTGCGATTTTTTGGCGGCAATTGTAGGAAAAACAATAAAAAGTAAGCCATTTTTTGAGAAATCTTTTGCCGGATCTTGCGCTTTTTACATCAGTGGCGTCATAATTTTATTCGCGAGCGTCGCATTTTTTAATCTTGGATTTTGGTTCTTTTTCTTCGCGCTTTTTGCGCTTTTCACCTCTACAATAATCGAGGCGCGACCAAGCTATTTCTCAATTGATGACAATTTTACAATTCCCGTAAGTTTTGCCGCAATCATGACAATTTTTGATTTAATGTGGAACATAATATAAATAAATGCGCTTTTTTTCCAAAGAATTTCCAGAAAAATTAACATCTTCAATTCTAGCTTCGCAACTTGTCGGCAAACGCGTAAAATTAAAGCAGCGCGGCAAAGAATTTCAGGGGCTTTGCCCTTTTCATAACGAAAAATCGCCATCTTTTACGGTCAATGACCAGAAGGGATTTTATCACTGTTTCGGCTGTCAGTCACACGGAAATATCATCGATTTTGTGATGAAAACTGAGGGACTTGAATTTGTCGAAGCGGTCACAAAAATCGCCGACGATTTTGCGATCGATATTCCATGGGAAGAATCGCGGGGGGACCGCCAAGAAAAAACCGCACAAGTTAATCGCGATTATTTAATTTTAGAGCGAATTTGCGAAATTTTCGAGCAAAATCTTAAAGAAGCAAGCGGCGCTAATGCGCGAAACTATTTAATAAAACGCGGATTTGACTTAAAGATTATCAAGAAATTCCGCCTTGGCTATGCGACAAATTCCTACGATTTTCTTCACCAAACCCTTGCCAAAGAAGGATTTAGCGAATCTGAAATTCTTGAAAGCGGCATTATTGCTAGAAATAATCAAGGCAAAATTTATGACAAATTCAGAAATCGCGTTATTTTCCCGATTTTTGACCGCAAAAACCGCACAATCGCTTTTGGTGGGCGCGTTCTTGGCGATGATTTACCAAAATATTTAAACTCGGCCGAAACTGAAATTTTCAAAAAAAGTCAGACGCTTTATAATATTTCAAACGCCAGAAAAGCCATATTTGACGAGAAATTTGCCATAATTGTCGAAGGTTATGCCGACGTCATCGCACTTAGCGCCAGCGGAATCGAAAATGTCGTTGCTGGCCTCGGAACAGCGCTTAGCCAAGACCATTTAGTCGACTTGTTTCGCATCACCGACAAAATTGTTTTGTGCCTTGACGGCGACCAAGCCGGAGTCAACGCCGCCAAGCGTGCCAGCGAAATTGCACTGTCGATTGTCAACACCAGCAAAAACCTCAATTTTGTGTTTTTGCCAAACCAGCTTGATCCTGACGATTTTGTCAAAAAATTTGGCGCGGGTGCCCTCAAAGAAATCTTCCAAAACCAAGCGATTAACCTTTCGCAAGCCTTGTTTGATTTTTCGCTAATCGAACTTAATCTTGACAAAAAGTCGGTCATAAAACCCGAAGAAAAAGCCAAAATTGAAGGAATTTTAACCAGAAAAACCGAATTAATAAAAGACGCTGTCACTAAAAAATATTTTTCGCAGTTTTTCAAGGATATTTTGTTCAAAATTGGCAAAAATTCTAATTTTAACGCCAAAAAAGGCCAAAATCAGCCAAAATCTGAGCAAGAAAATTTACAGAATTACATCAAAATAAGCGCATCAATTCATCGAAATTCGGCGCAAAATCATAATCAAAGTGACATTTTTGCGCAAAATATCATCGCTTTATTGCTAAAATTCCCGAAATTGGCTCATTATTGCGATAAAAATTTCGATATTAAAGAAATCGCTTTTGAAAATGAAGATTTAAGCGAAATAAAAGACAAAATTATCGAAAGAATTGAAGAAAACGAAGAAAATAATGAAAATATCGCAAATAATTTGCTTTTAGCCCTTGAAAATTATGGTCATAATAACTATATTAATAACATTAGGGCTTTGCTTAATGGCGCCTTCGACGGATTTAACAATTTGTCAGAAAGTGAAATTAGCAATAAAATGAGACTTTTGCTTTTGAAAAATTTGTTGTTGCAAGTTGAGCAACAATATAAACAAGCGTTGTCAATTGACAATATTGATACTCACCAAACGGCCGTAATCGACCAAAAAATTACCGAAATTTTTGCATATAAAAACACTTTAGAGCGCGAAATTCTGGCTTTAGAAAAAGAATCAATTTAGATGTCCGCGGTTTTCTAAGAGAATGTGGCGGCGTTTATGAGTCAAGCAATAGTTGAAATAATTCTCATGTTTTGTTGTGAGAAATGTGTATCTTAATTTAAGTTTAAACGAAAATGGCAAATAAAAAAACAGCTGTTAATAAGAAAAAAACAGCAAAACTTAAAAATGTTAAGTTGAACAAAAAAAAGCCGATTGTTGCGGCGAAGGCGACGAAAACTGTTAAAAAGGTGGCTAAGAAAATAGTGAAGAAAGCCCAAAAAATTGCCAAAAAATTGCCAAAAAAGCTCGAAAAACCGAAGAAAATCGTTAAAAAACTTGAAAAAGCGAAAAATCCAGTTAAAAAAACTGACAAAGCAAAAAAGCTTATCAAAAATCTGATAAAAGATGTAAAAAAGGTTAAAAAAACCACAAAAATTGCTAAAAAAACTGAAATTGAGAATAAATCTAGCAAAAATCTTAAGAATTTAGCGAAAAATAACAAAATTGACAG
>CAMCFD010000112.1 GCA_945874115.1 Rickettsia typhi
GGCAATAATTGTTTGTTGATGGTTGGCGTTCATATTGCTCACGATTGTGTCGTTGGCGACAATGTTATTTTGGCGAATAATGCAACGCTAGCTGGGCATGTCGAAGTGTCGAATCACGTTGTGATTGGAGGCTTGTCGGCTGTTCATCAGTTTGTGAGAATTGGCGAAGGTGCGATGATTGGTGGAATGTCTGGCGTTGAAAGTGACGTAATTCCTTTTGCGACCGTGATGGGCGAGCGCGCTTCTCTTGCGGGTTTGAACCTTGTTGGAATGAAAAGAAGAAATATTAGTCGCGACGAAATTCACAATATGCGCGGGTTTTTCAAAGAAGTTTTCGATAATTCAGATGATGCATTTTTGGCTAGAGTTCAAAAGGCCGCGACGCAATTTGATTGCGATATTGTCAAAAGTGTTGCTGATTTTGTTAACGCGCAAAGTTCGCGTCAATTTTGTCAAAGAAAAAAAATAGGCAATTAGCCATTAACGGCCAAGTCAGGGGATAATTGTTAGCGATCTCGCAAAGCGGCGTGGATCGCGGCTCAATGGTTTGTTATGCGAAGATCGTCAATGTCGCAAAAGATTATGCAGCTTGCCTCGGAGATTTTTTGTGAATTATGGCGAAGAGTCTTTCTGAGAGTAATTATCCGACGGCTTTTTATAAAGCGGGGCAGGCTTCATGCTTTGAAATAATTAAAACAATCTCATGTTTTTTGTTATAGAAAAAATTTACCTAAAATAACATGCGCGAAATTTGTCTTGATACTGAAACGACTGGTTTAGATCCGCGAGATGGCCATAAAATTGTCGAAATTGCTTGCGTTGAACTTGTTAATCGCATCAAGACTGGCAATCATTTTCACGCATATGTCAATCCGCGTCGCGACGTTCCGGCTGAGGCTTTTCGAGTTCACGGAATTTCAACCGAATTCTTGAAAGACAAACCAATTTTTGCGCATGTCGCATATCAATTTCTTGATTTTATTCGTGGCGCTAAATTGGTGATTCATAACGCCGCGTTCGATATGAAATTTATCAATTTCGAGCTTAATATGATTGGCGTTGACCCACTTTCAAATATTGAAATTATCGATTCTTTGGTTCTTGCGAGAAATAAATTTCCGGGTGCGCAAAATTCTCTCGATGCGCTGTGCAGAAGGTTTGATGTTGATTTATCAAAAAGAACAAAACACGGCGCTCTTTTAGATTCTGAGCTTCTGGCAGATATTTATATCGAATTGATGGGCGGCGCGCAAGGTGGTCTTAATTTGGTAGCGAAAGATCAGTCTGAAAAACAAATTCAAGAAATGAAAATTCTGCAAGCAAAAAACATGATTGAAAGCCGCAATTTTAAAGTGTCTGACGATGATTTAAAAAAACACCAAGAATTTATTGCTAAAAATTTCAAATCAAATTTATGGTATATTGAAAGTTGATTGCTAAATAAAACCAAAATTTTTTCACCAAAAAAATCCGATGCAAATCTTTAGAAAAATTCCTGAAAAGCTGCTTAAAATTTATGAAAATGAAAAGGAAAGATTAATCCTTTTCCATATTGTATTTATTGCTCTTGGCTCTTATTTCTCAGTTATTTTTTTCGATAATATAAATTTCACAAAAATTATAATTTCTTTGGCGATTTTTTTCTTCGCAATTTTTTTATATCGACAAAATCGCCATCATTTTTCATCGGTAATTTTTGCAATTTTCATTGCATTTTTTCTTGGTTTTAATTTTTCTTATTTTAATCAAAAAATCATCAATAATTATACGAAAATTACGGGAAAAATTTTTGTAAATGTCGAGGCAAATGTTAAAGAAGTTAATAATTTTAAAAATAAGGCAAATGGCCAAGAGGGCCTGAGTTTATTGCTTGAAGATCTTGTATTCTCTCAATCAAAATATGAAGCAAAAAGCGGGGCAAAATTTGAAGCAAAAGAAAAAAATAAAGCAAAAAAATCACCAAAAATAACTGAAAAATATATTCATAAAAATTTTATGAATGTTAAAGATTTTCAAGAAATTGACAGTGAATTTATTTCGCAAAGCAAGAATTATCAAGAAGTGAAATGGGTTGAAAAAAATGGCGAAAATTTTTATCCAAATCCGCCGAAAAAAATTAGAATTTTTGCGACCAAATTCGATGAAAATTTAAAAATTGGTGATAGGGTTTTTTTCAAAGCTTTGATAATGCCAATTAAAAGAAAAGAGTTTATCGGAAGTTTTGATTTTGCTTTCAACGCTTTATCTAAAAGTGTTGCGGGGCAGGGTTATGCAATTTCGCAAGTTGAAATTGTTTCTGAAGTGCCGAAAAATTCGGTCGATAATTTTTTCGAAAATTTGCGCAAAAAAATTCAGGCAAAAATTTTAATTGATGAAAAAAATGTTGATCAACAAATTTCTGCCGCTTTGTTGATGGGCAATCAAAATTTGATTGATAAAGATGCGATGGTGCATATTAGAAATTCGGGGTTGGCACATTTGATATCGATTTCAGGCCTTCATTTAAGCCTTGCTGCGGGGATTTTCTTTTTCTCGATTAGATTTTTACTTTCACGAAGTCAATATTTGGCGCTTAATTTTGACATCAAAAAAATCGCCGCAATTTTTGCGATTATAAGTTCATATTTTTATCTTAAAATTGCAGGCTCTCCGATTCCGGCGGTTCGATCGTTTATCGCGGTTTTATTTGTCATGATTGCAATATTATTCGACCGCAAAATTGATTCGCTTCGCGTTGTTGCTTTTGGCGCTTTAATAGTTATTTTCATCAGCCCTTATAATATGTTCTCGGCCAGCTTCCAGCTTTCGTTCGCGGCGATTTTATCGATAATAGTTTTTCACGAAATTTGGATTAATTTTTATAAAAATAAAATTCAAAATCATGAAAACGAAGCAGGGAAAACTCATAAATTTTGTAAATATTTTTTTGAGATGGTTTTGATTTCGTGCGTTGCACAGCTTGCGAATACGCCATTTTTGATTTATCATTTTAGTGATGTTTCGATTTATGGCGCAATTTCAAATTTATTAGCGATTCCGCTGACGAGCTATACGACTATGCCGCTTGGGTTTGCGTCATTTTTATTGATGCCGTTTGGGCTTGAACAAATTGTTTTGGTGCCGATGAATTATAGTGTTTCGTGGGTTGTAAAAATTTCGCAGTTTGTTGCGGGCTTGCAAAATTCACATTTTTATGTGCCGCAAATGCCCAAGTTTGGCATGGTTTTGGCGATTTTCGGCGGATTAATTTTTGCGTTTTTAAAGACGAAAT
>CAMCFD010000113.1 GCA_945874115.1 Rickettsia typhi
GCTACATAGCGCGAACAAAAACTTTCGGCTTCCACTTGATTGAAAAAATTTCCTAGTTGCAGGCGATAAAAAATTCCTCTTTTGCCGAGGTCAACTTTTTCCACATAAAATTCGATATTTTTAAACAGCGCGGGATAAGTATCTTCTAAGCGTTCCAGAGTTTGCTTAGCACTTTCTTTTGAAGACATCGCCGCAATTTGTACGCGAATTGCCGCTCTTTTTCCTGATGGTTTTTTTGCTGGCGCCGCAGTGTTGTCGCGCTTTTCACTGCCTAAAATGCTGCGAGATTTTTCTTTCTCCTTTTCGTTAAAAACGATAATATTGGCTTTTTCTGGAGCTGCTTTTTCGCTGATTTCAACAGGTTTTTCTGCTGGTTTTTCCACTGGCTTTTCCACAACTTTTGGCGGAAGTGCAGGCGTTGGCGAATCTTGAATTTTTATTTTCTGACTTATTTGCGATTGTTTTTTATTGCCAAAAATATCTTCATAAATTTTGCGATCAATGGCGGCGCTGTTTTCAGCCTCAAGATTTTCCACTTCTTCCTCAATAACTTTAATTGGAAATTCTGGTGATTTGATAGTTCTAACTTCTTGATCTTGGCTATAAATATAGCGATAGGCGGTGATTGTAACATAAATAAAAGCCGCCAAAGAAAACAAAGCGGCAAGACTTAAAAAACCCTGTTTTAACAACAAGCGCATGCGATCTTGATTATCGTAATTTTTTTTATAGCCGAAATCTTCCATAATTATCTCATTTCTTCCACGGCTTTGACATTGAAAATATCAAGTCCAGTTGCGATGATTTTTTGTAATGATAAAACCAGATAAAGTCTTGCATGCGTAAGTTGCAAGTTATCTTTAATTATAAATCTCAAATTAGGATTTTCCATTCCCTTATTCCATAAAGCGTGAAATTCGCCGGCCAAATCTTGCAGATAAAATGCGATGCGATGTGGCTCAAAATTAACCGCCGCCATTTCAATTATGCGCGGAAAATTGGCTAGTTTTTTGATGATTTCAATTTCACTTTCATCTTGCAAAAAACTCAAATCATCAACTTTTAGATTTTTTACATCAACAATTTCTGCGGCTTGGCGAAGCACGGAAGAGCAGCGCGCGTGAGCATATTGCACGTAGAAAATTGGATTATCTTTTGAAGCTTCGATAACTTTTTCTAGATCAAAATCGAAATGAGCGTCGTTTTTGCGAGTGAGCATAATGAAGCGCAGCGCGTCGGCGCCGACTTCGTCAATTACATCGCGCGCGGTGATAAAATTTCCGGCGCGTTTGGACATTTTTAACGGCTGGCCATTTTTGACAAATTTCACCATTTGGCAGAGAATAATTTTTAATTCTGCCTTGTTGTTGGTAAGCGCAGAAACCGCGGCAGTTAAGCGTTTGACATAGCCTGCGTGATCATAGCCAAGTGGCATTATAAACTTAGTAGCGCCGCGTTCAAATTTGCTTAAAATATAGGCTAAATCGGCGCCGAAATAAGTGTAAGAACCGTCGGATTTTTTCACGACGCGATCTTGATCATCGCCAAATTTTGTTGAGCGAAATAAAGTTTGATCCTTGTCGTCATAGCCTTCTGGCAGCGCGCCCACGCCTTTTTCAGTTTTTGGCGCTTCGAGTTTTCCAACGTAAACTAGGTCTTGTTCTTCAAGGATTTTTATGGTGCCAGAAATTTTATCTTTTTCATGCAGATTTTTCTTTTCGGAAAAATAGCTATCATGGATAATGCCTAGAGCACGTAGGTCGGTTTTGATCATCTCAATCATTGCATCAACTACAAAATCGCGAATTTCTGCTAAAATTTCTACTGGAACTACTTCGCTTGAAAGAGGTATTTTATTATAGAGAGAGTATTCATATTTTTCTTTTAGAGATTGACCAATATCTTTTAGATATTCGCCTGGATAAGGAATTGAAGTGTTATGAAATACAGGTTGTATTTGAGTTTGGTGAGCGTAAGAGGTAATGTTATTATTTCCTTCGAGTCCTATAGAAATTAATCCTAGTGCTTCAACATAGCGAAAAATGGCGGAGATTAATACCGCATTAATCTGACTTCCCGCATCATTAATATAATATTCCTTCAACACATCATAACCGCATTTTTTCAGCAAACTTGCCAAAACATCACCATAAATCGCACCACGCGTATGCCCCACATGTATTGGCCCCGTAGGATTCGGCGAGGCATATTCCAAATTAACTTTTTCGCCTTTACCCAAATTTGGAAATTCAAAATTTTGCTCAACAATTTCTTTTACGACATCTTGAAAAATTTTATCACTAAGGTGGATATTGATAAATCCTGGCCCAGCAATTTCTAACTTCACAATATTTTTATCGGCAACTTCACTAATAATTTTTTCCGCAAGTTTTTTGGGATTAGCAAATTCCGTTCCTGCAAATTTTTTCACCAAAATCATCGCACCGTTGCAAGCAAGATCGCCATGAGTTTTATCTCTAGTTGGCTCGACGGTAAAATTTTTTAAATCCTGCGGCGAAATTTCGACATTATTTTCTGCGGCAATTTTTAAAATTGCGCGCGCGAAAATTTCTTTAAAATTATTGAAAATATTAATCATAATTGGATAAGCGAAACTGTTTGATTTTATAGCTCCAACACATAGAAATGTGGCTTCAAAATCCAACAAATTATTCATGAGATTTATGTCTAACAACTATTCCAGCACTCCTTATTTAGTCAAGCGCATTACTAAAGAATATGTGGTGCCGCATTGGAGAATTTTTGCAATTTCAGTTGCCCTAATGCTTGTGGTTGCAGGAACAACAGCTTTTCATGCTTGGCTAATCAAGCCAGCACTGGATGCAGTGTTTGTTGAAAAAAATACGCGCGCTTTGGTTTATGTGCCGCTGGTGGTTTTGCTGGTTACTTTTGTGAAGGGTTTTGCCACTTATTTTCAACTTTTTACGATGAATATTTTATCGCATCGCATTATGGCTGACATGCGTTTGCGCCTTTATGAACATTTCATTCGCTCTGATATTGCCAAGCTTCACAGTCAATCTTCGGGCAATATGATCGCCAGCATTTTGAATGAAATTAACATGGTTGTTAATTTGATAAATGTGGTTTTAAACGGCTTTGTAAAACAGTTTTTTACCCTTGGTTCTCTAATCGTGGTGATGTTTATGCAAAGCGTGGAATTATCGCTGGTGGCATTTATAGGATTTCCTTTGGCGGCTTATCCCATCTACAAAATTGGGCGTAAATTGCGCG
>CAMCFD010000114.1 GCA_945874115.1 Rickettsia typhi
TTCACAGGAATATTCATTCCGTTTGGCATTATCTGGTTTCCAAAAATTAATGGAAAAAACCAAGCAAAAGAATTTGATCTTAAAGATCCCAATAATTTATTTGAAAAGGAAATTTCTAAAATTTTGACCGAAAAATTTAATATGAAATTTATACAAAACTCAATTATTGCCAATACTCAAGATATCAAAAAATTATCAGAGACCTACAAAGATTATCAATACATCGTCGAGATAGATAATGCTGGATATATTCTTTACATAAGGCTAGATGATCACGCATTTTCTTTTAATGCAAACTTTAGATTAATTGATACCAAAAACTCAAAAGAAATTTCAAATGTGGCCTGTAATTACATAACCGATAAAAATAACTATCGTGATAAAGACTATTATTTTCGTAGTGACGCAAGAAATTTAAAAGCAGAACTTTCTAAAGCTGTTAGTCAATGTATAAAAGTTTTTAATGCACAGATATAGTTTTTTACCTTATCCCCAAAAAAGCAAGACGGGGTTAAAAACCCCGCCCTGCGAATAGTCTTAAAACCTATAAGACACTCCTATTTTCATGAAATCTAAATTAGTTTGAGCCTCTATTTCGGCGGTTCCAAATAGTGCAACATCGCCACCGGTTTCTAAAGAAAGATTCGATCTGTTATATTCAAAATTAATTGCCATTTGCTCAAGAGGATAAAATGCAAAACCAATTCCATAAACTAAACCCGCGCTTCTTCCCGTAGTTTTAGTGTTAAGATAATTGGCCGCGTTAAGATAATCTTTAGTCTCAATTTCATAATTTGCAATCCCAACTCCAACCGGAGCATAAACGGCAAATTTCTCAGAAATATCAAAACCAAGATCAACTTTTGCTCCATAAAAATTGTTAACTTTAACATTTTGAGTATAAAGATTGGCCTTGTCGTCAACTTCGGCGTCAATTCCAACATGATTATAAAACAATCCGGGAGCGACAAAAAAGTTATTGAAATTTATTGCATATTTATAATTTATTCCAAATCCGGTTGAAGAATTTTTTGACTTGTTATTAAAATATCGATCTGTATTCGTGCCGGCAGTTTTTTTGGTTTCAACGTCGGCACTTGTCCTTAAAGCCTCAATGCCTAAATATGAGCCTTGAGTTTTTGCATTTACAGACGATGTTGATATAATTGCAATAAGTGATGAAACTAATAGAAGTTTTTTCATGGTTAAAATTTTTGATTGATAACAATTTATAAATTGCTATCACCAAAAAAAGAATAGAATAGGAAGAAAAGCACGCGCAAGAAAGAACAAAAAAGCAATATAACTTGTGGTGGCTTTACTTAAAAAACTATAATTATTAGTGGTGATAGTAACTAGTTTTAAAGCAAAAGAATGCTAATTTAGTGCTAAAAATAAGTCAATTACTTTTTTAAAATACCTTAAAATTTCTTGTTGCAAACTCATTTAAAAGCTTTTATTTTACACAAATTGCTAGATTTTTTTATCGCAAAAATAAAATAATTGACAATAAAATTTTATCGGCTATCTATTATGAAACACAAACCTAACTTATTAATATAAAATAAAATGCCCCCAAGAAAAATTAACTTTCACGAGAAAGTTGCGCACGATTTTGCAGAAATTGTTAATAGATGCTTAGAAGGAAATTGTAGCGCAGATGAGTTGAGATCTTATCTATCCGAGCTAGAAGAGGACGGCGTTGAACAATGCAAAGGCATATCTAATGATCGTAATTTATTTAAGCCTATTCATAGAGCGGCGCAAAACGGAAATGTTGCTTTAATTAACGTGATGACAGAATATTTTGGCGATTTAATAAAAAATATTGTTAATGTTAAAGACGAAGATGGCAAAACCCCATTTTTATATATTTTAGAAAGAGCTAGGGCCAATAATGATCAGCGTTGCTATGAAATTGCTTCGCAGTTTATCAGGCTTGGCGGCAATTTAATTGATTACGATTATCCTACAATGTTTCATTATGCAGCAGAGCATAATATCTGTGAAATAGTTCCCGCGATTGCTCTTGTACAAGAAAATGGCAAGAGTATTTTCGAAATAACTAACGACGACAGAATGACCCCTTTTCATGTTGCGGCATCTGTCAACAATCATGCAATTTTGGCGCAAATGGTTGAGCTAAACAATAGTCCTCATGCCATTGATTATGTTGGCGGCATAAATAACAAAACTGCATTACGCTACGCTGCAATGCTCCAAGGGAGCGAGTGCATAAGCATTTTAATCGATGCCAATGCTAATGTTGAAGGCGATCAAAGATTGGTTCGGGAAGCTTTTTTTGAAGGCGGAAATGCTGAATCGGTGAAACTTTTGCTTCAAGTCGGCGCTCCTGTTGATTATAGAAATTGCCTTAGCGTAAATAATGAGCGCTTATTGCACTTTGCGGTTAGAAGTGGCGATATTGATCTAATTAACGAAGTGCTAAATTTAGAAGATTTATTGCCTGGAGCGATTAATGCTGAAGGTAAAAATGCCTTTGATATTGCCAGAGATCTCGGTAATGAAGAAGTTATTGCTTGCCTTGTTGCCGCAGGAATTAATCCGGAAGAAAGGGATCCGCTGGATGAAGAGTTTATTGAAGAAGATGGTTTGGGAGAAGAGTCTGAGGAGGAGGAGTTAGAAGAAGATTTTGAGTTTGAGGAAGAACTTGAAGAAGATGAAATGGCGCCGCCAGCTGTTGCTGCACATCCGGCATTAGGAGGCGGCGGGGGAGCGGCTTTTCCTAATCTAGGCAGAACTCCTTAATTGGCTTTGCATTAAAATAAAATTAAACTTGCCCCAAGCATGACTAGGTTTTGCGAACCCCACCCCAACTTTCACGTAAACTTAAAGTTTGACATGAACATAAATTAACCGCTTAATCACACTTTCAAAACTCTCTTCGCGATGCATGCCTTAGAAGATTGAGACACGAAAGAGTCGCCATTAGAATTTGCCACAGCCGCTGCAGAATGCTCTTTAGGAGTTGATGTAACAAAATCTTCCCCCTTACAGCACGAACAAACTCAGCGCCAACAACCTGAAATTCCCGCAAAACTTGTGAAATTGCCACTAATGCGCACCAGCTAAAAAATAATCTAGCCAAATTGTAAATTGCCTGTGAGAAAAATTTGCGATCACCCACAAATTAGACGCGGATAATCTCTTCTCTATAAACTTTTATACCCCATTTTACAAGTAT
>CAMCFD010000115.1 GCA_945874115.1 Rickettsia typhi
TTTTAAATTTCAACCAATTATCCGCGCACCAATTTCATTAAAAACTCGACATTTTCAATTGGCGTTTCTTTTATTATACCGTGACCAAGATTAAAAATAAAAGGTTTTTTGCCGAATTTTTCCAAAATATCCAAAACTTCGCGTTTAATGGCGTCTTTCGTGCCAAAAGCCAAAAGTTGATTGTCTAAATTTCCTTGAATTATGGAGTTTTGTCTGTTTTGCAAATTTTCAACAACGAAATTTTTCGACAAATTTTGATCAAGCGCAATCACGTCGCATTTTGTCTGCTTAACATATTCTTCGTAGAAAACTCCACAACCGCGCGGAAAGGCAATTATTGGCACATTTGGATGAACTTTTTTCACATTTTCGATGATTTTTTTCGTCGGCGCAATAACCCATTTTTGAAAACCACTTTCAGGCAAAATTCCACTGTGCGAATCAAAAATCTTCACTAAATTAGCGCCAGAATTGATTTGTTCGATCAAATAAATCGACACCGATTCGACTAAAATTTCGATCAATTGCGAAAAATATTCTTCATTTTGAACCGCCATTTTCTTGACTTCATCGAAATTTTTCGAGCCGCCGCCTTCAATCATATAACAAGCCAGAGTAAATGGTGCGCCAGAAAATCCGATCAAAGCTTTGTCTTTTGCTAAATTTTGTCTGGTTAATTTTAAATTTTCAAAAACGGGATTTAAATGTTTCAAAACATTATCGATTTTCAATTTTTCAAGCGGCGGAATTTTGCCTAGTTTCGGCCCTTCATTTTTGACAAATTTCACATTGACTCCAAGCGCATCAGGAATCACCAAAATATCCGAAAATATTATCGCAGCATCAAAATCAAAACGTCGAATCGGCTGCAAAGTCACTTCGCTCGCCAATTTCGGATTATAACATAAATCAAGAAAATTCTCGCAATTTTTACGAATTTCTAAATATTCTGGCAAATATCTTCCTGCTTGTCTCATTATCCAAATAGGAGGAGATTTTTCAATTTCTCTTTCACTGATTAAATTTAATAATTTCATGGTATTTAAAATAAATATTTATTTATATATTCTTTATTATTATTTAGGTCTTGTTTATAAAGTTGTTATTTTTTATTAACAAGATATTAACAATTTTATTTTATTTTGAAAGCTTGATTTTATTGAATTTGTTAAAAATTATTAACAGTTTAATTTTTGTTGAAATTTTTGCTAACATGTTGAAATAATGTTGATAAGATTGTTAGTAAATTTTATAACTTTTTGACAAATTCAAGAGTTGTTGATAAGATTTGATTTATTAACAAGTTATCAACAGTTTATTAACAGAGAAAATTTCTTGCAAAAACAATAAAAAATATGAATCGCGAACAAAGAATTTCAAAAAAATTAAGTGAAAAATTAGAACCAGAATTTTTGCAAGTTAATAATAATTCTGCGCTTCATAAAGGACATTTGGGCGATGATGGTACAAATGAAACGCATTTTTTAATTACGATAAAATCGCTAAAATTGAAAGATTTAAACAGAATAAAATCACACAGAACAATAAATGATATCTTGCAAGATGAGTTTAAAAATGGTCTTCACGCCCTTGAAATAAAGATTTTGCCATAATTTTGGCGCAATAAAAAACGCTAACAAAATTTCTAATGTTAACGTTTTTTATTAACTAACAGGTTCTAAGCTTTCTTCTCGTTTTTAATCAAAGAAATCGAGCTATCTTCTTTTTTGCGCTCTTCGTCCTTAGATAAATAAGTGACTTCGGGCATTTTTCCATCAGCAACAGCCTCTTTTGTAACCAAGACTGATTTAACATTTTTCATTGATGGAATATCGAACATTATTTCAAGCAAAATGCTTTCGACAATTGCGCGCAAACCTCTAGCACCAGTCTTTCTCGAGATTGCTTTTTGCGCGATTTCTTTGACAGAATCTTCGTCAAAAATCAAGTCAACTTTATCAAGATTGAAAAGTTTTTTATATTGTTTTGTGATTGAATTTTTTGGTTCAGTCAAAATTTTTATTAAGTCCGCTTCGTTTAAACCTTCAAGCGGAGCAACAATCGGAAGCCTTCCCACTAATTCAGGAATTAAACCGAATTTGATTAAATCTTCGGGTTCAGAATTTTTGAAAATGTCTTTTCTTTCAAGATCACCTTTTTCGCGAACGTCAGCGCCAAATCCAATTGAAGCACCTTTTCCGCGTGAAGAAATAATTTTTTCAAGGCCAGAAAACGCGCCAGCACAAATGAATAAAATATTTCGCGTGTCAACTTGAACATATTCTTGTTGCGCAGTTTTTCGTCCGGGTTGAGTTGGAACAGAAGCAACCGTGCCCTCAATAATCTTCAACAAACCTTGCTGAACGCCTTCGCCAGAAATATCGCGAGTTCTTGTTCCATCGTCAGATTTGCGTGCAATTTTATCGATCTCATCAATATAAACAATTCCGCGTTGTGTTTTTTCAATGTCATAATTTGCGGCTTGCAAAAGGCGCGCGATAATGTTTTCAACATCGTCACCAACATATCCGGCTTCGGTCAGCGAAGTCGCGTCAGCCATCGTGAATGGAACATCTAAAATTCGCGCCAAAGTTTGCGCAAGCAATGTTTTTCCGCAACCAGTTGGTCCAATCAAAAGAATGTTCGATTTGTTGATTTCAATGCCGTCAGAGGTCATTGTTCCCATTGAATCAATTCTTTTATAATGGTTATAAACCGCAACTGCCAACACTTTTTTGGCATAATCTTGGCCAATCACGAAATCGTTGAGAATTTTGAGAATCTCTTTCGGGCTTGGCTTCGAGCCTTCTTCGCCAGAAAAAAGTGATTTTTTATTATCTTCGCGCAAAATGTCGGTGCAAAGTCCGATACATTCGTTGCAAATGAAGACAGTAGGGCCGGCGATTAGTTTTTTTACTTCATTTTGATGTTTTCCACAAAATGAACAGCTTAAGTCGTTATTGTCTTTTTTCATTTTATTTTTTTAGTACATAACCACAGCAACAATTATGAAGCTGTGTTAATTATTATTTGGCGCATAAACGCCATACATCGAAATATGTTATTTTTTAGCTTCTTCTTTTCCTAATCTTTTTTCAATGACAGCGTCAATTAAGCCGAATTCTTTAGCTTTTTCTGCGGTCATAAAATTGTCGCGCTCCATTGATTTCTCAATTGTCGCAAGTTTTTGTCCGGTGTG
>CAMCFD010000116.1 GCA_945874115.1 Rickettsia typhi
GTTTTAACGGCGAAGAGCCCGGATTTGTCTATTCGCGCTATGTGAATCCAAGTTTGAAGATGCTTGAAGACAAGCTGGTGATGATTGAAGGTGCAGAGGCGGCTTGTGTTATGGCGTCGGGAATGGCGGCAGTGTTTGCGGCGATTATGTGTCAACTTAAAACGGGCGATCATTTTATCGCATCGAAAGTTTTGTTCGGTTCGTGTTTTCATATTGCTACCAAAATTTTGCCAAATTACGGAATTGACGTAACTTTAGTTGAAGGAACTTCGCAAAGTGAGTGGCAGAAGGCTTTCAAGAAAAATACGAAGGTGGTTTTTATTGAAACTCCGGCGAATCCGAATCTTGAAATTATTGACATAAAAATGGTTGCCGATTTGTGCAAAAAATTCAAAGCGAAATTGATTGTTGATAATATTTTTGCCTCACCTTATTGCCAAAAGCCCCTTGAGCTTGGCGCCGACATCGTAGTTTATTCATCAACCAAGCACATGGACGGGCAGGGCAGAGCTCTTGGTGGCTGTGTTCTTGGAAGCGAAGAATTTATTAAAGAAACTTTGTTGCCGTTTCATCGTCACACTGGCCCCGCTTTAAGCCCGTTTAATGCGTGGATTGTTTATAAATCACTTGAAACTTTTTCTTTGCGAATGGAGCGTCATTGCCAAAATGCGCTTAAAGTTGCTGAATTTCTTGAGTCTCATAAAAAAATTAAGCGCGTGATTTATCCATTTTTAAAATCACACCCACAATATAAAATCGCGAAAAAACAAATGAGTGTTGGTGGCGCGATGATTGCGTTTGAAATTAATGGCAAGAAAAAAGACGTTTTTAAGTTTATGAATGCGCTAAAAATTATTGACATTTCTAATAATTTGGGCGATGCAAAATCTCTTATTACACATCCGTCGACGACTACGCACTCTAACATGAAAGAGGAAGAAAGGCAAGCGATTGGAATTTCTCAGGCAATGTGTAGACTTTCGGTTGGACTTGAAAATGTTGACGATTTGCTTGAAGATTTGGCGTTGGCTCTTAAATAAAATTGCCCATGATTATTTTAATTTCGCCATCGAAAGCGCTGAATTTTGAGAGCAAAATTACGGTGAAGAAATTTACGCAGCCGGTTTTTTTGAAAGATGCAAAAATTTTAATTGAGGAATTAAGGAAGCTTTCAAAAACAGAAATTTCTCAATTGATGGATTTAAGCAAAAAGCTTGCAGATCTTAACTTTGAACGCTATAAAACTTTTCAAACTCCTTTTAACGAAAAAAATTCAAAGCCGGCAATTTTTGTTTTTGATGGTGATGTTTACAGCGAAATTCACGTCGAGAAATATGGCGAAAAACAAATTGAATATGCGCAAGAAAATCTGCGAATTTTATCGGGGCTTTATGGCATTTTAAAGCCTCTTGACTTGATTCAACCTTATCGTTTAGAAATGTCGGTTAAGTTAGAAAATCGGCGTGGAAAAAATCTCTATCAATTCTGGCAAGAAAAAATTAGTGACGAATTAAACTTAGAATTTTCTCAAAAATCACAAAAAATAATTGTTAATTTAGCCTCGGAAGAATATTTTGGCGCGGTTGATAAAAGCAAAATTAAAGCCAAAATTATCAACGTTATTTTTAAAGAAAATAAAAATGGGAAATATAAAATAATTGGATTGTTTGCCAAGAAGGCGCGCGGAATGATGGCCGATTTTATGGCGTGTGAAAATGTAAAAAATATTTCTCAAATCAAAAAATTTGATCGCGGTGGTTATAAATTTATAGAAGAATTTAGCGACGAAAACAATTTAGTTTTTTGCAGATAATTCGCGCCAATTTGTTTTTCAAAGGCGCGAATTTTTGGTAAATTATTTTTTCAAAACATCAACTTTCTTTGAAAAATCTTTAATAAATTTATCGATTCCACCTTGCGAAATTGCTGAATCATATTCAGATCTTTGAGATTCAATTAAGCTTACGCCTTCGGCGACGAAGTCTAGAATAACAAGTTTTCCATCTTTATCTTTAACTCTAAAATCAACTGAAATGGCTACGTTTGAATCGACCGGCAAGAATTCGCATTTTACAACGTAAAACATTTTTTGTTTTTCTACACTCAGAACTGTGAATTTGCGACCATTATAATTGTTGAATTTTGGCCCATAAGTGTTGATCATGAATTGTCTGTACAAGTTTTGAAACTGAGTTTTTTGAGTTTCAGAAAAATCTTTATAATTTTTGCCAAGAACGAATCTTGCAATCCAGTTAGAGTCAACGACGATATCGATTTCGGCGATAATTTGATCTTTTTTTGCTTTCTCTGACAAAGATTTATTTGCGGCAATTTTAACGATTCTGTTTCCAATATCGTTAACGAAAGTTTTAACCCGAGTTAATTTTTCTGCTTCTTGTGCTGACGCAAAATTTGAGTTTACAAACAATAAAAATAGAATAGTTGAAACTAAAGTTATTTTTTTCATATGTTTATTTATTTATTTTTGAATTACGATTTTGGCTATAATAACTTCGCATTGTAATATATAGATCAAGCGAGTCTTTTCTGGCGTCGTCAACAACATCGATTAAACTTTCTCGGCTATCAATACCAGAAAGTGCGGCGTTTGTAATTAAATATTCGTCGTCAATTTCTGGTCCAATTTCTAAAACATTGAAACCCGTGATGCTTATTGCTGTGTCAAAAGCCCTTCCTCCGGCGTCTCGAGCGTTAGAAGGGCCGAATATTGGTAGAATTAAAAACGGGCCATTTTTTACGCCGTAATGACCCAAAGTTTGTCCAAAATCTTCCGATTCATATTTTATGTTTTTTGATCCGGCAACGTCAAATAAACCAACGACACCTATTGTTGAGTTTATTAAGAAGTGTGAAAAACTTGCCATCGCGTTGTCCAATTTTCCTTGCGCTAATGAATTTATAACCGAAACTGGTAATGTAATATTCGTGGTGAAGTTTCTCACCGATTTACGAATTGGCTTTGGAATATAATCGCGATAACTCTTTGCTAATGGCTGAATTGCAAAGCGGTCAACAGTGTCATTAAAAGCGAAAATTTTGCGGTTTAGTGGCTCGATTGGATCATAAATATTTTCGCCACTATTTTGAGAAAACTCGCTTTCAAATTGACTGAATTCATCGTCATATTCGTCGGCGAAAGATGAAAAGCAAATTAAAGTAAAAA
>CAMCFD010000117.1 GCA_945874115.1 Rickettsia typhi
TTTTGTCCGAAATATTTTCGATATTGTGGGAATTTTTTTTCAGTCGCAATTAAAAGCCGAGCCAAATCATAAATCGTACTATATTGCCCGTCTTCGTGCAAGCCAGTTGAATTACGGAAATTTGTATGCAACATTTTTAAACTTTTCGCTTTCTCATTCATCATTCTTACAAAATTCCACTCATTGCCACCAACAAGCTCGGCAAGGGCAAGAGCGGTTTCGTTAAACGACTTTATCGCCGAACCTTTAATTGCGTCTTCAACCGTGATTTCGTCGCCTTCTTTTAAGTGCAAAGTCGTCACTTTATTAACTTGCGAAATATCTTGCGCATAATCCGAAATTTTTATTTTTTGCTCAAGCGAAATCTGTTTTTTTTCAAGCGCCTCAAAAACCAGATAAAGCGTCATTACCTTAGTTAGTGACGCGGGATAAATATATTTTTCAGCACGATTTTCACTAATAATGCGAAGATTTTTTTCATCAATAATTATCGAAGAATATTGACTTTCGCACTCTTTCGCAGCAACGTTAGCACAAAAAAATACGCCAAAAATGAGACAAAAATTTCGCGAAATTTTATTTAACATTTTAACAATCATAACTTTAGAATTTCTTGCACCGCTTTTTGCGTCGGACTTTTCTCTGCGCCAAAACCCATAATCTTTAGAGCCACAACACTTTCATCAATTTGCTTTTTCGCAATCTCAGGATTTTTTATTAAATATTGCAAATTTTTCGCAATCACCTGTGCATCACACTTATCTTGAAGCAACTCAGGAATAACATATTTTTCCATAATTAAATTCACCAAATTCGCAAAACGAATTCTTACCAAAAGTCTCGCAACAATATAAGTGATGAAATTTACTTTATAACAAATCAACATCGGAATTTGATAAAGCGAAGCCTCAAGAGTGTTCGTGCCCGATTTTGTCAGTGCAAAATCGCAAGCAAAAAGCGCATCATATTTTTCGCTTCCTTCAATCAAAACATATTTCACTTCTAGATTTTTCGCCATCTCTTCGACAGTTTTTCTAGTTTTTCCAACAACCGCAATTGCAACCGACAAATTTTCAACTTGATCTTTAAGCAAATTTATCGCATCAATAAATTCCTTGAAAATCCGCTTAACCTCACCAATTCTGCTTCCGGGAGTAACATAAATTATTGTGTCTTCTTGATAAAAACCATATTTTTCGCGGAACTCTTTCTTCACGCTAATTTTTCGTGAAAAATCCGGCGCGTTTTCCATAATCGGATGACCGACAAAAATAGTTTTCAGGCCATATTTGTTGAAATAAGGCGGCTCGAACGGCAAAATCGCCAAAAGTAAATCATAAAGTTTCGCAATTTTCTTCGCCCTTCCCTGTCTATAAGCCCAAACAGAAGGCGCAATCAGATGAATTTTCTTAGGCAAATCAAAGCCACTAATTTTTTTCAAAACCCGAAAATTAAAATCGGGCGAATCAATAGTGATGACATAATCAGGCCTTTGCTTTATAATCTCAGCCGCAACTTGTTTTATGCGCGCCAAAAGCTTGAAAATGTGCGGAATAACTTCGGCAAAACCCATAATCGACAACTCATTCATGTCAAAAATCGAGACGAAACCTTCTTGCTCCATCATTTTGCCACCAACTCCAGCGAACTCGACTTTTTCATTTTTTTGCAAAAACTGCTCTTTGATTTCTGCGATCAACTTTGCGCCTAAAACGTCGCCCGAGGCCTCTCCCGCCACTATAAAAAATTTTTTAGTCATAATAATGCGATTTATCTTGAAATTTTGAAAATTTTACGATATTATATCATCTTCCATTAATTATTAAAAATAAGCAATAATTTAAAATATGTCAAAAAGAAAAATCGCAGTTGTTGGCGCCACCGGAAATGTCGGTCGCGAAATATTAAACATCTTGCACGAAAGAAAATTTCCTGCCTCAGAAGTTGTAGCGCTCGCTTCAGCTAATTCACTTGGCAAAAAAGTCACTTATGGCGATAAAACCCTAGACATTCAAGTTCTTGACGATTACGATTTCACTGGAACAAAAATCGCCTTATTTTCTCCGGGTGGAAAAGTTTCTGCGATTCACGCTCCTCGCGCCGCTGCGCAAGGTTGCGTCGTTATCGACAACACTTCACACTTTAGAATGGAAAAAGACATTCCACTTATCGTGCCAGAAGTTAACCCAGAAGACATCGCGGGTTATAAAGCCAGAAACATAATCGCCAACCCAAATTGCTCAACAATTCAAATGGTTGTCGCACTAAAACCTTTGCACGAAATCGCAAAAATTAAACGCGTCGTTGTTTCAACTTATCAAGCAGTTTCTGGCGGCGGAAAAGAAGCCATGGACGAGCTTTTCAACTCAACGAAAAAAATCTACGAAAATCAATTTCTAGAACCCGTAAAGTTTCCAAGACGAATCGCTTTTAACGTAATTCCGCAAATCGATTCATTTATGGATAACGGTTTCACGAAAGAAGAATGGAAAATGATTTGCGAAACCAAAAAAATTCTTGATGAAAAAATCGAGGTTTGCGCTACTTGCGTGCGCGTTCCGGTTTTCAATTCTCACTCTGAATCTGTAAACATCGAATTCGAAAAACCAATTTCGGTTGATCAAGCCAGAAAAGCTCTTGAAAAATCTGACGGAATTTTGGTTATCGATAGTCCGAGCGAAGGCGCATATGTTACTCCGATCGAATCTTCAACTCGCGACGAAGTTTTTGTTTCGCGCATCAGAAAAGATGAAAGCGTGAAACACGGCCTTGCAATGTGGATTGTTTCTGATAATTTGCGCAAAGGTGCCGCTCTTAACGCCGTTCAAATCGCCGAAGTTTTAGTGAAAGATTACGGATTTTAAAAAACTGTACAAAAAAAAGCCGTGATTACATTTTTATATAATCACGGCTTTTTTATAATTAAATTTTCTCAAAACTTCTATCCTAACTTTTTTTCTTATCTTACAATCATCAAATTAAGCGCGCAATGTCGCCTTGTGTTCAAGCGCCACACTGTCAATAATTTTTTTGCCAATTACATCAATTTCTTCACCCGTCAAACTTTTTTCAAC
>CAMCFD010000118.1 GCA_945874115.1 Rickettsia typhi
TCCTAAAACAAAAGTGGGGCGCATCAATGCCGTAAATGAGACGGAATTGATTAAAAACTGCACCGAAAGCGGAACAGCAAGCGAAAGAAAGCTGATCGCAAGCCCATAAATTGCACTCATCCAAAAAAATGAAGAGTCGCGATGAAGAATTTTCATTAAGAAAACCATAAACCCAAAATTTTCCATATTTTTCTTATTAATTAGATAAATTAATTTAATTATTGATTATTATAAGGTTTTCTTATTAAATAGTAAAAGTAATAATTCTTATAATTAATATTAGATAATCTTATGGCTATCGATACTATATCGGCACAATGCTTTATTGCCGTTGCTGACACTGGAAGCTTCACAAAGGCAGCGCAACAAGTTGGGCGAACTCAATCAGCAGTTAGCCAACAAATTGCCAAACTAGAAAATTTTGTCGGAAAACAGCTATTTGTAAGAGGAAAAGTATTTTCTCTAACCAATGATGGCAAAATATTCTTGGGATATATCAGACAGATATTCTCTTTACACCGCGAAGCAATAGATTGCCTCAAAGAACCCGAGCTAAAAGGAGAGGTGAGGTTTGGCGTTCCGGAAGATTTTGTCAGTGTGTTTCTTTACGATATTTTACGAGAATTTTCGCAAATACATCCCAAAATTCTTCTTAACATAGAATGTGATCTAACACTTAATCTATATGAAAGGTTCAGACGAAAAGAGCTTGATTTGGTGATTGTTAAAATGAGCCCCCCACATGAGTTTAAGCATGAGTTAGAATTGTTATCCGAGAAACTTGAATGGGCAGGAGATTCTGGATTAATAAAAAAAGGCGAGCCAATTCCCTTGGTTCTTTCTCCAAAGCCGTGTCTTTATCGTGAAAAAGCGATTAGAGCTCTTGAGAAAAAAAGAATAAAATGGCGCTTATCTTTTTCTAGTAATAGTTATGCGGGAAAAATAGCCGCCGTCAGAGCTGGCTTAGGAATTGCGGTTTTTCCGCACATCATTATTCCGTCGGAAATTAAAATCATCAGATCACCCCTTCTGCCTGAACTTAAAGATAGTCATTTTTCATTACTTAAACATAAAAATGACAATGAAGCAGTAAATTCATTTGAAGAGTTTGTTATAAAAAACCTAAAATAAAAATTTCTACTTTGCGCAATTTTAAAAATATGCCAAACCCAGAATTTATTTTGTATCGAGGGTTCAAATCCCTCTATTGACATCGTAGGAAAAATATATGGCGGACGGTAGTGGATTCGAACCGAACCTGTCTACATTTTTAGCATTGACTATTTATAAGGCTTCAGGACGTCCCATGCTTAACCGAAAATTTAGAGAAATTTTTTCTGGTTTACATGCGGCATAAATTACTAAACAGTTAACTGTAACTAAGCTGCTGTCCAAAATTTTATAAGATTTGCTAAATGAGACACATCACTTCTTTTAACAAAAAAGTCGTTCATGCCATTTCTTAAAAATTTGTGAATTTTCTCTTTTTCGCCATCTTCGCTATAAACAATAATTGGAATTCCGGTGTTTGTTTGTCTGGATTTTCTAATTTTTCTTACGACCTCATCACCATTCATTATCGGCATATTAATGCAGAATTATTAAAGATTGCGGGAACCGCCCCCCATCTGTGTTGCATCCTGTTTCCTAAAAAGATTTTATAGGTGGCATGTCATGAAGTTCGATACAAAACCAATTAGATCAGCATTTATCAACAAACGATGGTCTTACTTTTTTCAACTCCCTTATCATTTGAATCAAAAAGTTAGCAAGATTAAAATATTTGCTTTTTTACCTTAGTATGTTATAATATAATCATATTTATAAATAAAAATTATTTCAGCGCATGAACCTAAAAGAAAACGCTAAAAAAGCAGAGGCAATGCTTAAGATTTTAGCTAATCAAAAAAGATTGATAATTTTATGTCATTTAAGCGATGGACGAAAATCAGCTGGCGAGTTAACTAAGGCTGTTGAGCTGTCTCACTCGGCATTGTCACAACATTTATCTAAAATGAAAAACCTAAATTTAGTTGAAGATAATAAAGAAGGTCAGGAAGTTTTTTATTCGATCAAAAGTTATGAGGTGAGAGCAATTTTATCGACACTTTATTTAATTTATTGCAAGTAGTTTTGCTATTTTTATTTTAGCAAAAACTTAAATATTAACCTTAATTCTAAAATTTATGACAGTTAAAAATATCGATGCCAAAACACTAAAAAAATGGTTAGAAAATAACGAGGCTATTGTGGTTGATGTTCGAGAGCCGTCTGAACATGAAGCCGAAAAAATTTCTGGATCAAATTTATTGCCGCTGGCAAATGTGCGCAAAGAATCGCTTCCTAAGTATGAAAATAAAAAATTAGTTTTGCATTGCCGCTCTGGAAAGAGAAGTTCAAATGCTTGTCAGAAGCTGATTAGTGAAGATTCAAATCTAGAAATTTACAATCTTGAAGGCGGAATTTCAGCTTGGAGTGCTGAGGGGTGCGAGATTGAAACTTCAGGAAAATTTTTTCTGCCACTTGACCGTCAAGTGCAATTAACGATTGGTTTAGGAGTTTTTGTGGGAAGTATTTTGGGATATTTGGTTAGTCCTGTTTTTTTTCTGCTCTCTGGATTTTTTGGCGCCGGATTAATGTTTGCGGGTCTTAGCGGATATTGCGGCCTTGCAATTTTAATGGCTAAAATGCCGTGGAACAAAGGATGTCAAAAAATTAGCTCATGTTCAATATCTGCCAAATAATATGATTATTTTTGGCTACATATTAGCAGTTTTGATGGGCACAACTCTTGGGCTTGTTGGGGCTGGAGGCTCAATTTTAACAGTGCCAATTTTGGTATATTTTTTTAAAATTCCGCCGCTGCTTGCCACAGCTTACTCACTTCTAATTGTTGGAAGTACAGCCCTGATTGGAGCATTATCTTACTACAGAAAAAACTCGGTTGATATTCGCTCGGCTTTGATTTTTATGATTCCGGCGATGATTTCCGTGCTGATTACGCGAGCATTTATACTTCCAAATC